>JAZRCC010000290.1:0-6727 GCA_045635405.1 Alistipes sp. | reverse complement strand
GTATCGTACATATCGCACCTACGTTCGGTGCCGATGACGACCGTGTAGCACGTGCTGCCGCAATCGCACCTCTCTTTATGGTCGATAAGTCGGGTAAGACTATGCCGATGGTCGATAAGTCGGGTCGTCTGTTCCGCTTGGAGGATTTGGATGATGATTTCATCGCCAAGCAGGTCAATGTAGCAAGCTATGCCGAGTGGGCAGGTCGCTACGTTAAGAATGCCTACGACGAGGCGTTGAAGGATAGCGAGACGACTCTCGATATCGACATCTGCGTGATGCTCAAAGCGGCAGGCAAGGCGTTCAAAATCGAGAAGCACACCCACTCCTACCCACACTGCTGGCGTACCGATAAGCCTGTGTTGTACTATCCGCTCGACTCGTGGTTTGTGCGTGTAACGGCACTGCGTGAGCGAATGATTGAACTCAACAAGACCATCAAATGGCAACCCGAATCGACAGGTACGGGTCGCTTCGGCAAGTGGTTGGAGGGCTTGGCAGATTGGAACCTCTCGCGTTCGCGTTTCTGGGGCACACCACTTCCGATTTGGGCTACGGAGGAGTACTCCGAGGTGAAGTGTATCGGCTCGATTGAGGAGCTTATCACCGAGATTGACCGCAGTGTCGAGGCTGGTCTGATGAGCGAAAACCCATACAAGAATTTCCGTGTGGGCGATATGTCGAAGGAGAACTACGCAGTAGAGAATATCGACCTGCACAAACCTTATGTCGATTCGATTGTGCTACTCTCGTCGAAGGGCGAGCCTATGTACCGTGAAAGCGACCTTATCGACGTATGGTTTGACTCGGGTGCTATGCCTTACGCACAGTTGCACTATCCGTTCGAGAACAAGGAGCGTTTCGACGAGGTATTCCCTGCCGACTTTATCGCCGAGGGTGTCGATCAGACTCGTGGTTGGTTCTATACGCTGCACGCAATCGCAACAATGTTGTTCGACAGCGTGGCGTTCCGCAATATCATCTCCAACGGTTTGGTGCTCGACAAGAACGGCAACAAGATGTCGAAGCGTCTGGGCAATGCTGTCGATCCGTTCGAGGTACTCGACAAGTATGGTGCCGATGCGGTGCGTTGGTATATGATTACCAACTCGCAGCCGTGGGATAACCTGAAATTCGATGTCGAGGGTGTCGATGAGGTGCGTCGTAAGTTCTTCGGCACACTCTACAACACCTACTCGTTCTTTGCACTCTATGCCAATGTCGATGGCTTTACGGGCAGCGAGCCACAGATTCCGTTGGAGCGTCGTCCCGAAATCGACCGTTGGATATTGTCGCGACTCAACACGCTTATTGGCGAGGTTACCGCAGCGTTGGATAACTACGATACGACCCCTGCCGCACGTGCAATTCAGGAGTTCGTGGGCGAGCATTTGAGCAACTGGTATGTTCGATTGAACCGCAAACGCTTCTGGGGTGGCACGATGAACGAGGATAAGTTGGCAGCATACCAAACACTCTACACCTGTTTGGAGCAGACCGCACAGTTGGCTGCACCATTTGCACCATTTATCGCCGAGCAGATTTTCCGCGATTTGAATGCCGTGACAAACCACCACAACACATCGGTACACCTTGCTGCGTTCCCAAAGGCGGACTCGGCAGCAATCAATACCGATTTGGAGCAGATGATGGAGATTGCACAGAGCATCTCGTCGATGGTGTTGGCACTGCGTCGCAAGGTCAATATCAAGGTACGTCAGCCACTGACAAAGATTTTGATTCCTATTTTGGATGCATCGATGCAACGCCATATCGAGGCTGTTCGCTCGCTGATTATGAACGAGGTGAATGTCAAGGAGGTCGAGCTTATCAGCGACACCACAGGCATTATCACAAAACGCATAAAGCTGAATTTCAAGAACTTCTGTACACGCTACGCCCGCTACTCGAAGCAGATGGCAGCACTCTTGGCAACATTCTCGCAGGAGGATATCGCCCGCATCGAGCAGTCGGCCGAGAGCCGCATCACAATCGATGGCGAGGAGCTGATAGTAACACCTGCCGACTTCGATATCACATCGGAGGATATGCCGGGCTGGTTGGTAACGTCGGAGGGCAAGCTCACCGTAGCACTCGATATCACGCTGACCGAGGAGTTGGTACAGGAGGGTACGGCTCGTGAGTTGGTAAACCGCATACAAAACATCCGCAAGGATTCGGGCTTGGAGGTTACCGACAAGATTCGCGTCGAGATTGAGCAGAACGACCTCACAAGCAGTGCTGTTGCCGTATTTGCTGAATATATCGGCAGCCAAACGCTTGCCGTAGAGGTTGTGTGTGCCGCCGAGCCAAAGGGCGACTTTGTGGTCGAGAGCGAGCTCAACGATGCACCGCTGATGATTGCTATATCACGAGCATAGGGTTTCGGTTGCGAAATCGATTTCGAGAGGTTGTCGGAGTGCCGACGACCTCTTTTTTTTTGCGGGCTGTGGATAACAAAATGGCAGACCGATTTTGCGAAAACGAAAAATTCGATTTACATTTGTACATATATATAATATAAAGAGGTCTTGCGACAATGAAACGATTTGGACTATTTACAATCATTGCCACTGCTCTGCTCGTCATTGCGGGCAATGTCAGAGCCGAAATTCAGGGCATTCGTACACCCAAGAGCATAGAGTTTCAATCGGGTACGAACGTATGTGTCAATGCAGTGATTTCCACCGCAAAAGAGGGCGTAACGCTCCACGCAAAGGAGGCGTGGTTTGGCATTGTCGGCAACACGTCGATAGCCAAACGACAGCGACAAACGGTGCGATTGTGGGCAGAGCCGAACTTTACGACCAAAGAGCGTACGTCGTCGCTTGTCATCACCACCGCCGACGGCAAGAGCCACGAGATAAGGGTCATCCAACCACCCTATCTCACCTCGACGACAAAGCATACGGCAGCCCGACTGATGTTGCAGCGGGGTGCGGCACGTACGGAGATGTGGGAGGAGAGCGGAATACGCTCGACCCGCAACGGCAGTGGCTATTTGGCGGTTGTCCCCGTACACGGCAAGTCGCTGACGACAGGCTTTGACAAGGGACTGACAATCGCATCGCTCGACAAGGGGGACTATCTGCTCTTCGTTATGCCGAACGACCGCATAAAGGCTGGGGCGTGGTTCGATTTCGGCTGCACACTCAATGCCGACGACGAGTTGTCGCCTACGCACTTCGTATTCGAGTATTGGGATGGCACGCAGTGGGTTATGCCGCACAACGATAGGCTACGTCGCACCGCAGATGGCGAACCGTATTCGTTCTACAACCGCTATTTCCGCTCGGCACACTACACGACTTTTGCCGAGTTGTTTCGCCTGGAACACCCTACGGCAGAGTGTGTTAAGGTGCGTCTGCGAACGGTCAAAGGGGGTCAGGGCGTAACCAATATTGCGGCACGTTCGGCGTATGTCGGTATGCAGCTCATCCACTATCCGCACATCGACTCGATGCGTGATAGTCGTCGCATACTCTTCGTGGGCAACTCGTTCACCTACTACTTCGGCACACCATTTATGTTGAAGGAGATTGCTGCCTCGCAGGGTCACGCAATCGATGCCGTCGTAAGCATCAAGGGCGGTCAGGAGTTTGCCGAGCACCTTCGGTTGGAACGCACCATCGAGGCGATAGAGCGTGGCGGATACGACTACGCCTTCTTGCAGGAGACCTCGCCAAACGCAGCGATATATGCCAAAACCGAGAGGGCAGATATCCGCTCGGCAGCTCGGCAAATCAACGAACTGACACTCAAACACTCGCCCTCGTGTCGAATCATCTACGAGCATACTTGGGCGTGTCCATACCAAAACTATCGAGGCTACGGCTCCTACGACCAACTCGACAAACTGCTCTACGAGGGGGCATATATGCTTGCCAAAGCGGCAGGCAATGTGTGGGGCGTAAGCCCTATTGGCGAGGGTTTCAGACAGGGTCGCCAAGCCAACCTTCCGCTGCTGTTCCGCGACAACCGACACCAGAGTCGCGAGGGTGCATATATGAAGGCGTGCATCAACTACCTCTATCTGTTCGATGAGCCATTCGACGAGCGGGTTGCCGACTGCGGCGTAAACCCACAAATCGCCGCTACGATACGCCGTATAGCCACCGAAGTGGTTGCCAAAGCCCGAAAAGCGGAGCAAGCAGGCACGGTCGGCAAGTGGGAAATTTGGCGTGATAACCAATAAATTTGTCACAATATTTGGATAGTCCGAAAATTATTTCTACCTTTACTAAACTAAAATCGAAAAACTATGGCAGAGAGTGTAAGAACAAGATACAGTGATGCGGAGTTGGCGGAGTTCAAGGAGCTGATTCTTGCGAAACTCGCTACCGCACGTCAAGACTACGAGTCGCTTCGTGCATCGATTACCCATACGGCGGATAACGACACCGAGGATACGTCGCCAACCTTCAAAGTGTTGGAGGAGGGTGCCTTGTCGCTCACCAAAGAGGAGAGCGAGCGTCTGGCGGCACATCAGATGAAATTCATCAAGAATTTGGAGATGGCGTTGGTGCGTATCGAGCACAAAACCTATGGTGTATGCAAAACTACGGGCAAACTGATTCCTCGCGAGCGTCTGCTGCGTGTACCTCACGCAACGGAGTGCATCGAGGCAAAGGAGGCTCGCAAATAGTCTGTCGATGAACGCACGCAAAGTATCAATCATCGTCTGTCTGCTCATTTTAGCCGACCAACTTCTGAAAATTTGGGTCAAGACCACTATGCACCTCGACGAGGCGATAGTGGTTTTTCCCGATTGGTTTCAACTCCGCTTTGTCGAGAACAACGGTGCCGCCTTCGGTATGCAGATTGCATCGACAGGTGCGATTGATTGGGGCAAACTCGCATTGAGCCTGTTTAGGGTCGTAATGGTCGGAGCTTTAATCTATTACATCGGCTACCTTATCAAGAAAAAGGCTCCTACGGGGGTCGTGGTTGCACTCTCGCTCATCATCGCGGGAGCCATCGGCAACATCATCGACAGTGCCTTTTACGGTATGATTTTCTCGGCATCGACCATCTCGACCGTTGCCGAATTTGGCGGGTCGTACGCACCCTTTATGATGGGTCGTGTGGTCGATATGTTCTACTTCCCGCTCTTTCAGTGGGAGAGTTGCCCTGCGTGGTTGTCGTTCCTGGTCGATTCGCGAGGCTACTTCTTCGGTGCGATTTTCAACCTTGCCGACGCCTACATATCGGTGGCAGTGGTCTATATGCTGATTTTCCAATATAAATTTTTTAAATAATACCCCATTTTAGCAATTTCGGGCGGAGAGTCGGTTATTCATAAAAGCGGATAAATTCCCACTAAAAACGAAAAAAGCGGACATATTTCTCCATTTTTTCGTTTTTTTGTTTTGCTGTTTGAAATTTATTTTTTAACTTTCGTCGAAAATAAGTGCAAATTTTTGTAAAAATTTTAATAACACAAACCATCTAATTAATCTAACAATGAAAAAAGTTCTTTTGAATGGTGCAAATTACACTGCACCTGCATTTAAGGAGTTGAACGTTCGTTGTGAGGCTGGCTTCGCAACAAGCGTTGAATCTTCGGTTGGTATTGGTGACGTTGACACCGAAGCCGGAGCTTGGGACTAATTCTAATGTCAAACTAAAAAAAGGAAAGAAAGCAATGAAAAAGATGTTAATGCTTCTCGGTTTGGCATTGGGAATGCTGACCGTAGGTTGTACTGCTGGCCTCAACGAGGAGGCAGCTCTTAACAACAAAGTTGAGATTGGCGTTGTTTTGGACGACGCTGCACGTTTGCAATTGATTGGCCAGACAGCTACTGCTGTTCAGCTCGGTTGGGCAGAGGGCGACGTTATCTACGTTAATGGCGTTAAGTCGGAGCCTATCGCTGCCGCTTATGTTGGCAAGGCAGAGGGTAAGTTCGTTGTATCAGGCGTTACTGCTCCTTACAAGGTTGTTTATGCACCAGCTGTGAATGGTGATGCAATCAGCATCCCTTCGGTACAGGCTTGGAATGCAAAGACTCTCGGTGCTGACTGTGCTGTATTCGCTGGTCAGAGCGAGACTGCTACCGTTGCATTGGAGGCTGCTGTTGGTTTCGTTTATGTAACCGTTACAGGTGTTCCTACAGAGGTTTGCGACGCAACTATCGTAGCAGTTGGTGGCGAAGGTTTGGCAGGTGCCGGTGAGGTTGATTTCACATCGGGCTCTTTGATGGTTGACAACGTTGTTAAGTCAGTTAACGTTAAGAATATCGCAGTTAATAGTGGTGTAGCACAGTTTATCGCTGTTGTTCCTGCACAGACTTATGCTACCGGTCTTAAAGTATCTATCGCTGCTGGTGACACCGAGATGGTTAAGACTATCGGTGCTGCTGCCGGTGTAGAGGTTAAGAAGGGTGTTGCTGTGTTGATGCCGGAGGTTGCTTACGCTGGTACTCCACGTGCTCTCACTATCAAGTCGGCTGCTGACTTGCAGGCTTTCCTCACCGCTGTTGACGCTGGTGACTATGCTGCTTATGTAAATGGTGCTGGTGAGGTTCTCGTTGAGAACGATATCGACCTCGCAGGTGTTGAGTTGGTTGGTTCTGCTGCTGTTGAGGGTGCTGCATTCAAGCACGTATTCAACGGTCAGGGCTATGCGTTGAAGAACTGGAACGTAGCAGGTCCTCTCTTCGCTGACAACGAGGGTACTATCAAGAACATCGTTGTTGACAGCTCTTGCGTTTGGGCTCCAAAAGTTGCC
>JAZRCC010000289.1:0-8735 GCA_045635405.1 Alistipes sp. | reverse complement strand
TACGCGACAAGATTGGCCGTAAGATGTCGAAGCAGTTGGGCAACTCGCCTGACCCACTCGATTTGATTGCTCAATATGGTGCCGACGGTGTGCGTGTGGCGATGATGCTCTGTTCGAGTGCCGGCAACGACCTGATGTTCGACGATGCACTCTGCGAGCAGGGTCGTAACTTCGGCAACAAGATTTGGAACGCCTACCGCCTTATCAATGGCTGGGATGTCGATGATTCGCTTCCACAGAGCGAACACAACCATATGGCTGTCGAGTGGTTCCGTTCGAAGTTGAGTGCAGCAATCAGCGAAATCAACGACAACTTCAAGAACTACCGTATTTCGGAGGCGTTGATGATTGCCTACAAACTCTTCTGGGACGATTTCAGCAGTTGGTATTTGGAGATTATCAAGCCTGCATATCAGCAGCCTTCGGACCGTATCACAATCGAGGCTACAAAGGAGATTTTCGAGCAGTTGATGTTGATTTTGCACCCATTTATGCCATTTATCACCGAGGAGATTTGGCACGCCATAGCACCTCGCAAAGATGGCGAATCGATTATGGTTGCACAGTTGCCTCAAATGGCAGAGGCAGACGCTGTATTGCTCGCCCGCTTTACACTCGTTCAGGAGGCTGTATCGGCAATCCGTAACATCCGCAAGCAGAAGAATATGCCTCAACGTGACGCTATCGAGTTGAAGGTTATTCGTGACGAAAACTACCCTGCGGAGTTCGAGGCTGTAATCTCGAAAATGGGCAATATTTCGAACATTAACTTCATTAGCGAAAAGGATGCAACAGATATCGGTTTTATCGTCAAGACAACCCAATATTTCGTACCTATGGGCGACAATATCAACCGTGAGGAGGAGATTGCCAAATTGGAGAAAGAGTTGGCATATCACGAGGGATTTTTGGCGAGCGTAATGAAGAAGTTATCGAACGAGCGTTTCGTAAATTCGGCCCCTGCACAGGTGGTTGCAAACGAGCGTGCAAAGCAGAGCGACGCCGAGGCGAAGATTGCGGCTATCAAAGAGCAAATCAACGCATTACGCTAATCACTTAAAGCGAAATTTATGCCACCTTCAATAACGATTTACACCGATGGCTCGGCACTCGGAAATCCGGGTGCCGGAGGCTATGGTGTGGTTCTGATTTGTGGCACTTTGCGTAAGGAGTTATCCGAGGGTTTTCAGCTTACGACCAACAACCGAATGGAGTTGTTGGCGGTCTGCAAAGCGTTGGAGGCACTGCGTATCGAAGGGTCGAATGTGACCATCTACTCCGACTCGAAATATGTGGTCGATGCAGTTAGCAAAGGGTGGGTTTTCGGTTGGCGTACGAAGAACTTCAAGGGCAAGAAAAATGCCGATTTATGGATTAGGTTTTTGGAGTCATACAAACGCCATAATGTCCGCTTCGTATGGGTCAAAGGCCACGCCGATACGGTCGAAAACAATAGATGCGACCAACTTGCCGTAGCAGCTGCACAGGGCTCAAACTTACTGCCCGATGTCGGCTACAATCCCAACGACCAGCAACTCTTATAGTCGCATTTGTATCGAAAACGCGATTTTTAATCAAATTACCCGAAATTAGGGCATCGAAAAAGCGAAAGTTTTTGACGATGCCCTTTTGTTTTTGATTGTTTTGTATTATCTTTGCGTGATTGTATATCCCTGTACAAGGATAAGACTATGGACAACAAAAACTATATAGACATTTTCGAAGATTTGGCCTCACCAAGCGAGGGGCTCGAACACAAGTATCAAACCATTCCTATTGTCGCTACCGACGAGCCTGTCGAGGGTGAGAGTATGCCCGACATTTTGCCTATTCTGACACTTCGCAGCTCGGTACTCTTTCCGGGTGCTATCACGCCTATTACCGTAGGTCGCGAACGCAGCATCGCATTGGTACGCTCCGTAAGTGCCAACAAGGGCTATCTTGGTGCCGTTCTGCAACGCAATGCCGAAATCGAGACACCAACTCCCGACGATATGTACCGCATAGGTACAGCTGCCCGCATTGTGAAGATTTTGGAGATGCCAAACGGCAATCTCACCGTCATCTTGCAGGGTTATGACAAAATCGAGGTTGGTGAGTATATATCGACCGACCCATTCTTCAAGGCGAAGGTTACACCTCTGATGGACTCGACTCCCGACCAGAACAATCCGGAGTTCAATGCTCTCGTGGAGTCTATACGCGATGTGGCACTCAACATCATCAACACCTCGCCATCTATTCCGAAGGAGGCTACGTTTGCGATAAAAAATATCGACTCTCATCGCGGGATGGTCAATTTCATCTGTTCAAATCTCGAATTTACGGACGATGACCGCCAGATGTTGCTCGAAGCACCGGGTCTGATGGCTCGCTCACGTAAGTTGCTCGAAATCCTTATTCGCGAGCAACAGTTGTTGCAGCTCAAACTCGAAATCCAAGAGAAGGTAAAGCACGAAATCGACAAACAACAACGTGACTACTACTTGCAACAGCAGATGCGTACAATTCAGGAGGAGTTGGGCGAGGATTCTGACGGCGATGTAAATCGTCTGCGTGAGGCTGCAAAGTCGAAGAAGTGGAACAAAGCCACCGAGGAGTTGTTTGCAAAAGAGTTGGCAAAGTTGGAGCGATTAAATCCCGCTATTGCCGAGTATTCGATACAGGTCACCTATCTACAACTTATGCTCGACCTGCCTTGGAACGAGGTTACGGAGGATAATCTCGACCTCGTGCGTGCTCGTGAGCAGTTGGATGCCGACCACTTCGGTTTGGAGGAGGTTAAAGATCGTATCATCGAGCACCTTGCCGTGATAAAGTTGAAGGGCGATTTGAAATCACCTATCCTCTGTCTGTATGGCCCTCCGGGGGTTGGTAAGACCTCGTTGGGTAAATCGGTTGCTACGGCACTTGGTCGCAAGTTTGGTCGTATAGCATTGGGCGGTCTGCACGACGAAGCGGAGGTACGCGGACACCGCCGTACATACATTGGAGCAATGCCAGGCCGTATTATCGAGACCATCAAACGCTGTGGCTCTTCAAACCCCGTAATCATCCTCGACGAGGTCGATAAAATCACCGCAAGCAACCACGGCGACCCATCGTCGGCACTGTTGGAGGTTTTGGACCCAGAGCAGAACACTACATTCCACGACAACTATCTCGATACGGAGTACGACCTCTCGAAGGTGTTGTTTATCGCAACTGCCAACGACATAGGTGCTGTAAGTCCTGCTCTGCGTGACCGTATGGAGTTGATAAATATCTCGGGATATATCCTCGAAGATAAGATTGAGATTGCGAAGAACCACCTTATCCGCAAGCAGTGTGAGGCACACGGCATCAAGGAGGGCGAGATGACTATTGACGAGAAGGTCTTGCAGAAGATTGTCGCCGACTACACTCGCGAATCGGGTGTTCGTCTGCTCGACAAATCGATTGCCAAACTCTCGCGTACTCGTGCTAAGCAGATTGCCGCCGAGGAGGAGTATGCACCAGCCATCACCGCAGAGGATGTGGAGAAGATTCTCGGCAAGCCAAAATATCTCAACGACGAGTACGAAATCAAAGATATGGTCGGCGTAGTAACAGGCTTGGCTTGGACACAGGTTGGGGGAGATATTCTCTACATCGAGAGCCTTTTGACTCCGGGCAAGGGCAAACTCTCGCTCACGGGTAACTTGGGCGACGTGATGAAGGAGTCTGCCACAATCGCTTTCGGATGGGTAAAGGCCCACTACAAAGAGTTGGGTATCGACGCCGAGATGTTCGAGAAGTTTGACCTCAACATTCACGTTCCGGAGGGTGCCGTTCCAAAGGATGGCCCATCGGCAGGTATAACGATGATTACCTCGATAACCTCAACCTACACGGGTCGTAAGGTGACCGAGCGTATCGCTATGACAGGCGAGACTACCCTACGAGGCAGAGTGACTCCTATTGGAGGTGTTCGCGAAAAGATTTTGGCGGCAAAACGTGCAGGCATTACCACCATTTTGCTCCCTCGCGAAAATCAGAAGGATGTCGAAGAGATTAAATCAGAGTATATCAAGGGGCTGACATTCCACTACGTTGCGACTAACGAAGAGGTTTTGGAGTTGGCTCTGCAAAAAGCATAAAACAGAACGACGATGAAGTTTATCGCAATTATTCCTGCCCGCTACGCAAGCACTCGCTTTCCGGCAAAACCGTTGGCAAAGCTCGGCTCTAAAACCGTTATCGAGCGAGTATATTTCCAAGTTGCAGGGTGCTGCGACGATGCCGTTGTAGCCACCGATGACCAACGTATATACGATGCGGTCAAAGCCTTTGGCGGCAAGGTCGAGATGACCTCAACTACGCACCGCAGCGGCACCGACCGTTGTTGGGAGGCGTACCAAAAGCAGGGCAGAGAGTTCGATGTCATTATCAACGTACAAGGCGACGAGCCTTTTATTCAGCCATCACAAATTGAGTCGTTGAAGAGTTGTTTCGACAACACAGCGGTCGATATTGCCACACTCGTAAAGCCATTTGCGGAGAGTGACCCTATCGAGGCCCTCGAAAATCCAAACTCGCCAAAGGTTGTCGTAGATAGCAATCACAACGCTCTCTACTTCTCGCGTTCCGTAATTCCGTATCTGCGAGGCGTGGAGCGTAGCGAGTGGTTGAGACACCACACCTTCTACAAACATATCGGCATATACGCCTTCCGCCGCGAGGTGTTGGAGCGAGTGACATCACTACCCCAATCATCGCTCGAATTTGCAGAGTCGCTCGAACAACTCCGCTGGTTGGAGAGTGGTTATAAGATTGGCGTAGGAGTTACGAATGTCGAGACCATCGGCATCGATACCCCCGAAGATTTGGAGCGAGCCGAGGCATTTCTTCGACAGTTAAACCTCGAATAGACGACCTATGCAAAGCTCTCGTGAGAGGCGATAATAGATAATAAGATTACTAACACACTAAAATATAACTCGTTATGGGATATGGAGAATTAGACCCTGTAATTATTGCAGGCCCTTGTGCCATCGAAGATGACTATATACTCGACACTGTTGCATCGACAATCGTGGGATTGAACAAACAATTCGGTATCGACATCATCTTCAAAGCATCTTTCGATAAGGCTAATCGCACCTCGATTGATTCGTTCCGTGGTGTCGGTATGGAGCTCGGCTTGCAAAAGTTGTATAATCTCCGCAAAAAGTGGGGTTTGCGTGTATTGACCGACATTCACGAATCGCACCAGGCGGGCCCTGTGGGTGAGGTTGTTGATATTATCCAGATTCCGGCATTCTTGTGTCGTCAAACCGATTTGATTGTGGCGGCTGCAAATACTCGCAAGATTGTAAATATCAAGAAGGCACAATTTCTATCGGGTCGTGATATGATTCACCCCTACCGCAAAGCTCTCTCGGCAGGTGCCAAAGAGGTGTGGCTTACCGAACGAGGCAACTCATTCGGCTACAACAATCTGGTAGTCGATTTCCGCAACATTAGCGATATGTTGGAGATTACGCCTCGTGTAATTATGGACTGTACCCACTCTGTTCAACGTCCCGGTGCGGGCGATGGTTGCACAATCGGAAACCGCGAATTTATTCCGGCGATGGCTGTGGCTGCCAAAGCATTTGGTGCTACGGGTTACTTTATCGAGACGCACCCAAATCCCGACGAAGCATTGAGCGATGGACCAAATATGTTGCCGTTGCATCTGCTTGGCGATGTTATAAATCTCATTCTTAAATAGGGCCGAATATGAAATCGACAAAACGAGAGCAGATTTTACAGACTGCACACGACACCTTCCAAACCGAAGCCGATGCACTTTTGCGAATACAGGCCGATTTGGGCGACGCTTTTGTTGAGGCTGTCGAAGCAATTATCGATAACAAAGGCAAAGTCATTATGACAGGTATGGGCAAATCGGGTCTGGTGGCGAAAAAGATTGCCGCCACGCTTGCCAGCACGGGAACTCCGAGCTTCTATATGCACCCGGGTGAGGCTTTCCACGGCGATTTGGGAATGATTTCACACGAAGATATCGTCATCGCACTCTCCTATTCGGGCGAAACCGATGAGGTATTGAAGATTGTGCCTTTCATCCGCGACAACAAAATCAAACTGATATCGATGACGGGTAATCCGAAATCGTCGCTTGCCCGCAACTCAAATATCCACCTCGATGTGGCAGTGGAGCACGAAGCTTGTATTCTGCACCTTGCACCTACGACATCGACCACCGCACAACTCGCAATGGGCGATGCGTTGGCTGTGGCATTGATGAAGATGCGCGACTTCACCTCGATGGACTATGCTCGTCTGCATCCGGGAGGCAGTCTTGGTCGTCGTCTGTTGATGACGGTAGGCAATGTTATGCGTCGCGAGAACCTGCCTATCGTCGAGGAGGATTGCTCGGCTATTGAGATGATTCAACGTATGACACAGGGCGGATTGGGACTGATTGTCATCTGCCGCAACGAGGAGATTCTCGGTATCGTCACCGATGGTGACCTTCGTCGTGCAATGGAGCAACGTCAAGCCGACTTTTTCAATATCCACCCGATGGATATCGCCACGCCGCAGCCGAAGATGATTCAACCTGGCGAAAAGCTTATCGAAGCGGAGAAGATGATGACTCGCTACAAGGTTAATTCGTTGTTGGTCGTTGACGAGCAGAAACATCTGCAAGGTGTAATTCAAATTTACGATATTAAACTCTAAAACCCAATACAATGGCACTGATGGACTTTATGGCTCCGCCAACACACAAGGCGGAGTTGGCAAAAGAGCTGGTAGACAAGGAGTACAAGGCGATGCGTTTGAAGGTATTCCTCGGAATATTCTTCGGCTATGCGGCATACTATCTGGTTCGCAAGAACCTTTCGCTTGCTGCTCCATATATGATTGGCGAGGGACTTATCGACAAAGTCGGAGCCGGTATTGCTATGTCGGGTATTCCGATTGCTTACGCCATCAGCAAGTTTATTATGGGCAGTATCTCCGACCGTTCGGATGCACGCAAGTTTATGACTATCGGATTGGTACTATCCGCCCTTGTGATGCTTGTTGCAGGTTTGATTCCATACCCGGCAGGCATCGATGGCAACTACTCAATAACGGTTGGTTTGATGTTCGTATTTATGCTCTTTGCCGGTTGGTTGTCGGGAATGGGTTGGCCTCCTTGCGGTCGAATTTTGGCACATTGGTTCTCGACCAACGAGCGTAGTTTCAAGATGTCGATATGGAATACGGCACACAATATTGGCAACGGAACACTCGGACTGCTTGTATCGGGTGGTGTTATCATATTTGCAACGCTTGGTATTGATAGCAGCGAGTCGTGGCGTGCTGCGTTTATCGTTCCATCGTTGGTAGCTCTGCTCTTTGCCCTGTTCTGCTGGTGGACCATTCGCGATACACCCGAATCGTGCGGTTTGCCATCTATCGAGAAGTATCGTAACGACTATACGGGTGCAAAGGCGTCGAAAGGCGAAGAGACAAAAATTCCGTTCCGTCGTCTCTTTATCGACTACATCTTCAAAAACAAGATGTTGTGGCTGATTGCATTTGCCAACGTATTTGTATATCTCATCCGCTACGGTATTGCCGATTGGTCGCCAACCTATTTGAGCGAGGTTTTCAAAATCAGCAAGCCCGACTGCGAGTTTGCCTACGCACTGCGTGAGTATGCCGGTATTCCGGGTACAATTCTCTGCGGTTGGCTATCGACAAAGTTCTTCCAGGGTCGTTGTGCTCCGGTGAATGTAATCTTTATGTTGGCAACAACATTGGGTGTGTTGATGTATTGGCAGGCACCTATCGTCTCCGACCTACTTGGTGCCGACATAAAATATGTAGTCTTTGTTGCTCTTGCCATCATTGGTGGTGCGGTATATGGCCCTGTGGCGATGATTGGCGTGCAGGCACTCTCGCTTGTTCCAAAAAATGCTGCGGGCACGGCTGCGGGCTTCTTGGGTCTGTTCGGCTATCTGATTGGCGATGCTGTATTGTCGAAAATCGCACTCGGATACGTTGCCGAGAGTTCGCTTGGTTGGGATACCGTATTCGAAATCTTCGTTGTAACCTCGCTCTTGGCAGCCATCTTGTGTATGGTCGCTTGGGGCAAGGAGAAGCGAATGATGGAGGAGCGTATTCGTGCTGCCCGCGGATAGTATATATAAAATAGTATATATAAATAGGTAAGGAGGTATGTACAAATCACTTGGGGAGTTCATCGCTCGCTTGGAACAAGAGGGCGAACTTCTGCGAATCGATTGCCGAGTTTCGAGCATATACGAGATTGCCGAGCTAACCGACCGTCAGGCAAAGAGTTGTGGCGGCGGCAAGGCACTGCTATTCACCAATAACGACAAGGAGTTTCCCGTTCTGACCAATATGATGGGTTCGGAGCGACGCATTGCGTTGGCATTGGGTGTAGAGTCGCTCGATACGCTCTCGGCACGAATCAGTGATTTGGTAAAGTCGCTCACTACCCCAAAAGAGAGTCTGGGCGATAAGTTGCGAATGTTGCCTCTGCTTGGCGAAGTTTCGCGGTGGTTTCCACGCAAAAGCAGCCGCCGAGGAGCGTGTCAGCAGGTTGTACGTTTGGGCGAGGAGGCATCGTTCGACATTCTGCCGGCGTTGAAGTGCTGGCCTTGCGATGGAGGGCGTTTCATAACGCTGCCTATGGTCAATACCATCGACCCCGACACACATATACGCAATGTCGGAATGTATCGTATGCAGAT
>JAZRCC010000288.1:0-8055 GCA_045635405.1 Alistipes sp. | reverse complement strand
TAAGACGCGTGTGCTCACGTCGCGTATAGCCTATATGTTGGAGCGGGGCGTGGAGCCTTCACGCATTATGGCACTAACCTTCACCAAGAAGGCGGCAAACGAGATGCAGGAGCGTATCGGGCAGATGGTAGGAGCCGATAGTCGCCGATTGGTGATGGGTACGTTCCACTCGATATTTGCCCGTCTGTTGCGACGTGATGCCGAGCGGATAGGCTATCCGCAGAACTTCACGATATACGAGCCAGCCGACCAACGCAGCATAATCACGGCGATAGTTAAGGAGCGGTCGTTGAGCGAGGATAACTACAAGGCTGCATCGGTGTTGTCGCGCATATCGATGGCGAAGAACTCACTCGTCACGCCCGGAGCATACGCTGCAAATGGGGCGTTGTTGGAGGAGGATCGGAGGGCTCGACGCAGCGAATTTGCATCGATATATGCCGAGTACTGCCGTCGCTGCAAGGCCAATGGAGCGATGGATTTCGACGACTTGCTATTGCAGACCAATATCCTGCTGCGTGACCACCCCGATGTGACAAAATACTACGCTGAACACTTTCAGTACATCTTGGTCGATGAGTATCAGGATACCAACTATGCCCAATATCTGATTATGCGTCGCTTGTCGCAGGGTCAGGCGAAGGTCTGCGTGGTGGGCGACGACTCGCAGAGTATCTACTCGTTCCGAGGGGCGAAAATTGAGAATATATTGAACTTCCAACGTGACTATCCTTCGGCACAGGTCTTTCGTTTGGAGCAGAACTACCGCTCGACCCGAACTATTGTCGAGGCGGCAAATTCGGTCATCAACCACAACCACAACCGAATGAAGAAGGAGTGCTTCTCGGAGGGTGATGTGGGCGAACGCATCCGCATCGTGCAGTGCTACACCGACCGTGAGGAGGCGGACCAGACGGCAAACGATATCCGCCGACGTGCCCGTGAAAAGGGTGCCGAGTGGAGCGATTTTGCGATTTTGTACCGCACCAACAACCAATCGAACGCATTAGAGGGGGCACTGCGTAGCCGTGGTATCCCGTACCGAATATATAAGGGTAACTCGTTCTTCGACCGCAAGGAGGTACGCGATACGATGGGGTATATCCGATTGATTATCAACCCAAAGGATGACGAGGCGTTCAAGCGGACAATCAACACTCCGGCACGAGGTATCGGCACGACGACCATCGAGCGTATCGAGGCTATGTCGCGTGAGCGGGGTGTATCGATGTGGGAGTGTATCGATGCGTTGGTCAGCGAGGGTGATGGTGGCGATGCGGTGCGTCGTGCCATAATCCGCAAGGTGACAGCCTTCAAGCAGATGATTGAGGAGTTGTCGGCAGGGCGTGCGGTGCAGACGTTGTACGACTTCGTATATACGATATTGAATAGGTCGGGGATGTTGGCATCGTACCGTGAGATGCACAATGCCGAGGGTGATTCGGCGGTGGCAAACCTCGAAGAGGTGCTCAACTCGATACGCGATTTCGAGGAGCGTGTCGGTGCCGAGATTCGTGCGGGCGACCGTGAGGAGGAGGCAAAACCGACTATCGAGGAGTGGTTGGAGGGCGTGATGCTCTCGACCGATATGGATATGGAGAGCGAGGAGCAGGGCGATGACAACGGAGCCAAGGTTACGCTGATGACCGTCCACTCGTCGAAGGGTTTGGAGTTTAGGTTTGTCTATATTGTAGGCTGCGAGGAGAACCTCTTCCCATCGTTGCAGACCATCGAGAGCAGCGAGGGTATCGAGGAGGAGCGACGCTTGTTCTATGTGGCACTTACCCGTGCTATGGAGGCGGTGGTGCTGTCGTGTGCCGAGATGCGTTTCCGCTGGGGAAATATGGAGTTTGCCCATCCGAGCCGCTTCTTGAAGGAGATTGACGAGCGGTATGTCGATTCGGACCTGCGACCAAAGATATACAATCAGGCGAAGATTCCCGATATTGCAGCCAAGCCACAGAGTCGTTCGGCTATCGAGCTGCTGCGTGAGCGTTACGACTACCGCTATCGTCGTCAGGACGAACACCAGGAGGAGCGTCGCCGTGAGCGAACTGCATCGACACCGACCACCTCGCCACGACCTGCTGAAAATCGCCGTTTGAGTGCCATTTCGCAACCTATGGCGGGTGCGAGTAGGCTGCCGAGCGGTGGTGGTAGCGAGTTCCGTGAGGGCGACTGCGTAGTACATCCACGCTTCGGTCGAGGTGTGGTTATCTCGGTCGAGCCGTTCGGTAACGACCACAAAATCGGGGTCGATTTTGCAGCCTATGGCGAGAAGTGCCTGATAGAGAGGGTCGCTCGCCTGCAAAAGATATAAGTATTAGAGCCACAGAGTGCTATGCAACCAACCGTGTCGGTCTGTATGACCACCTACAACCACGAGGCCTATATCGCCCAAGCCATCGAGAGCGTCGTTTGGCAACGCTGCCCGTTCGGCGTGGAGTTGGTCGTGGGGGTCGATTGCGGCAGTGATAGAACGGAGGAGATATGCCGAGAGTATGAGCGTCGTTATCCCGATATGGTGAGAGTGGCAGTGCGGAGCGAAAATATCGGGATGCGTCGCAACTATGCCAAAACGCTGGCAGAGTGTCGGGGCGAGTATGTGGCGATTTGCGATGGCGACGATTGGTGGTGCGATGCGGAGAAGTTGTCCGACCAGGTCGAGTATATGCGTCAGCACCCTGCCGTGGCGATGTGCTTTACCCGCTCGTTGAGGGTGGCAGCAGATGGCACAAGTGCAGAGTATCCGCCTGCGGATGGCGACTGCTCGTTCGAGGAGATGTTGCGACTGAATCGTGCCGAGAACTGCACCACGCTTGCACGCAGAGCCATCGTCGAGGAGTACTACCGCAAGGTACAACCCCTCGAACACACCGATTGGCTGACCGACGATTTGCCTATGTGGTTGTGGTTTGCGGCTCACTATAAGATTGGTTTTTTGGACAAAGTGACGGCGTGTCACCGCATCGTCGAGCGGAGTGTGAGCCATAGCGACGACTACCGCCGACGAATCGCCTTTTGCGACTCGTTAGGCGATATAAAGTTGTGGGTAGATAGGGAGTTTCACGGCGGTGCGTGGCGGGCGAGACTCCTCCGCCAACGCGAAAACGAGGCTCTGTGGGCTTTGGCCCGCTACGGCACGGTGGCAGAGTATGCCGCACGATGGTGGCAGGGCGTAAGACGAGAGCCGATGTTGTGGTTGAACATAAAGGGTTATTTGTTGATTTTCAAAAAGTTGAAATTTTTAATAAAGAGATAGAATTATGGATATTGCTATTCGTCGCCGAAAAGAGAACATTGCCGAGTACATACTCTACTTGTGGCAAATCGAGGACCTGCTGCGTGCGTTGCAGTTCTCGCCCGAGGCGATATATTCGCAACTTGTGCAGCCTCGTCAAATCGAGGAGGCGGAGCGTGAGACATACCTCTTGTGGTATATGGATATCGCCAACCTGCTGCGTGAGGAGCATAAGGAGGAGGGTGGCCACCTCAACCATACGCTGCACCTTATCGAGGATTTGCACCAACTCCACCTGCAACTGATGCGACTCCCTGCGGGTGAGGCATATCGTCCACTCTACGCCAAACTTGAACCTCACTTGACGGTGTTGCGAGAGCGTTTGCAGGGGCGAAATGTGTCGGATACGGAGTTGTGTTTCCGTGCGTTGTATGCCGCAATGCTTTACCGCATAAAGGGTACGGGCGAGAAGGCTATCGAGGATACGTTGCAGTACGTATCGCCCGTGGTTGCCCGCCTGACAGCGATATACCACGAGGTGGAACGTGGCGAGATAGATCTGTTTAAGGAGTAATGTTTAGCGTAACAATTCTTGGAAGAGCGTCGGCAAAGCCTACTGCCGAGAGTCACGCTTCGGCACAGGTGGTAAATGTGTCGGAGCAGCACTACTTGGTCGATGCGGGCGAGGGGGTGCAGCAGCAGCTCTTCCGCTACGGCATAAACCCGTTGAAGATTCGTGCCGTGTTTATCTCGCATCTCCACGGCGACCACGTCTTCGGGCTGTTTCCGCTCCTCTCGACTATGGGGCTGTATGGGCGACAGATGGCCCTCAAAATCTTTGCCCCTCATCCGTTTCGTGAGATTTTGGGGTCGTTCCTCGCCTACTTCGAGCGGGATTTGCCCTACAAAATCGAGGTCGAGGAGGTCGATACTACCGCCCACCGCTGCATCTTCGAAAACCGCACCATCGAGGTGTGGTCCGTTCCGTTGCGACACAGCCTGCCGTGTGCCGGCTACCACTTCCGCGAGAAGGAGCCAACGCTAAATGTGCATAAACACAAAATCGAGGAGTACAACCTCTCGCTGCGACAGATTGTGGCAGCCAAGCAGGGCGAGAACATACGGCTCGACGATGGGCGGGAGATTGCATCGGCAGAGCTGACGTACCGACCTTTCGAGCCGGCATCGTACGCCTACCTCTCGGATACCGCCCGCTCGGCCGTAGCAGCACGTCGCATCAAGGGGGTGACGCTGCTCTATCACGAGGCGACCTACTGCCGCGATTTGGCTCGCCAGGCCAAGGAGCGAGGGCACTCGACGACCGCCGATGCTGCCGACATTGCAACCAAGGCGGAGGCAAAACGATTGATAATCGGACACTTCTCGTCACGCTACAAGAGCGTAGAGCCGCTATTGGAGGAGGTGCAGAGCCTCTTTCCGCAGAGCGAAGTGGCGTGCGAGGGTCAAACATACGTTGTAAGATGATAACAAAAGCCGAACGCAACGCCCTGCGAAAATTGGGCGACAAGCAGACGCGTGACCTTACGGGGTTGTTCGTGGTCGAGGGCCGCAAACTCCTCGACGAGGTGCTATGCTCGAAGTTGGATGTGGTCGAGATTTTCACCACCGAGCCGACCCGTGAGGAGGGCTATCGGGTGATTTCGCAAGCCGAGATGGGGCAGATTTCGCAACTCAAAACACCCACGACACACCTCGCTACGGTGCGACAACCTCGCTACGACATCGCCGAGGCGGACCCCACGACAAACCTTGTGCTGGCTCTCGACTGCGTGCAGAACCCCGGCAACCTCGGTACGATATTGAGGGTGGCAGATTGGTTCGGCATAAGCGATGTGGTATGCTCCGCAGATTGTGCCGATGCATTCAATCCAAAGGTCGTGCAGGCAACTATGGGTGCGATTTTGCGTACCCGCATACACTATACCGACCTCGCAGCGTGGCTCGCCGAGCAGCGTAGGCGTGGGGTCGCAATCTATGGCACCAAACTCGATGGCGAGCCGATTTACGACGCATCGCTCTCGTCGGCTGGCGTGATTGTTATGGGCAACGAGGGGCGAGGAATTGGCGAGGAGTGCAGCCGAGAGATTACACAGTCGCTGCTGATACCATCGGTGGGCGATAGCCACGGCGAATCGCTCAACGTCGCCATCGCAACGGCAATCGTCTGTGCCGAGTTTAGAAGGAGGTAGGGGTGCGGTAAAAGGGTTGTTAGAGGCGTTAGGGGTGGCGCCGCAAAAGGGAATTTAGGGAGATTAAGGAATTTAAGGAGAGCGACCAAAGGCGACAAGCGAGCAAGGCAAAAAAGAAAACCCTTAACAGCCTTTAACAACCCTTTCGGCTCCGCCGATGACAGCAAAAAAAATGAAACCCCACAGGTGTGGTGACCGGCAGGGTTTCGGTATTAGGTTAGTTAGGTTAATGAGTGGTGAATAATCACCTTGCGAATACAAAAGTACGATAATTTTATTAAATCGCAAATATTTTTTGAAAAATTTACCTAAAACACCCCAAAAAGTTTCGATTTATAATAAAAATTTCAAAAACTCACATCCCTAAATCTACTCCAAGAATAGGTGTAGCAGCATCAGCACCCACAGCAGCAGGTAGAGGATATTCGCCTTGCCGTCGCTCAAATTGTGGAGCAGCATAGCGATAAGTATCGACATCGGCACCGCAGCAAAGGCGATAAAGCCGACATCGGCCGATGGAACGAACGCCATTGCAAGCGAGGCTATGGCGACGAGCGACAACGCCAGCACACCCTTACGCACATCGGCAAGCACTCGGTGTTGGTGGATGGCGAAGTGTGCGACCGCCCACAACGCACTGCACATCACCACTCCGCCCAACGTCAATGCACCATAGGGCATAGGCTCGAACCTAAAGGCATTCGCCGGGGTTACAATCTGTGCATAGAGCGTGGCATAGAACTCGGCGAAGTCGTTACCGCAGTACCACGCCACATAACTTGCCGTAAGCGTCGGGAGCAGATAGCCGACCAACATAGCGACGCTCTGTCGGGGGTTGAGTGGCACAATCCACGCAATGAGTGGCAATACGGCAGCCATAACCACCGCAGGGGGGTAGCACAAGAGAGCCGTACCGAACAGCATACCGCCATAGAGTGGCAACTCCTTATTATTGTTTGCACGCAGCGTGCCGAGCAACAGGAGCAGACCCCACGTCGAGAGCAGCACTGCCGAGGCTACGGCGAGGGTGTTGGGCGAGATGAAGATGCCGCAACCGATGATGGCTACGAGCGACAACGGCAGGGCACAGAAGTCGTTGAAGAGTTCGATGCGGACAGCCAATCGGTTGGTGACGATGGCGGTGGCAAATATTGCGATGCCCGCTGCTATGGCCTCCCACATCTGCGGCATAAACTCCGACGACGACAACTCCATAGCGAAGGGCGAGAGTCGCAATCGTAAGAGGCTCACAGCCACAACGACAATGAGCAGAAACATCGCTAAAAGTCCCGATTGGCGGGTTGTCGAGAGTGTTTGCATAGCAGAGTAGGTTTTTCAAGGCAAAGTTACAAAAAAAATTCATATCTTTGCCGCCGAAAAACGAAAGACAAGGATTATATGACACTTCACGAGGAGATTGTACGTCGTCGTACGTTTGCGATTATCTCGCACCCCGACGCTGGTAAGACCACACTGACCGAAAAGTTGTTGCTGTTCGGTGGAGCAATTCACGTTGCCGGAGCCGTAAAGAGCAACAAAATCAAACGAGGAGCAACCTCCGACTTTATGGAGATTGAGCGACAGCGTGGTATCTCGGTTGCGACCTCCGTAATGGGCTTCGAGTATAACGGCACCAAGATTAACATCCTCGATACGCCTGGTCACGAGGACTTCGCCGAGGATACGTACCGCACACTTAGGGCGGTAGATTCGGTAATCATCGTCATCGACGGTGCAAAGGGTGTCGAGACCCAAACCCGCCGACTGATGAACGTCTGCCGTATGCGTAAGACCCCCGTGATGGTCTATATCAACAAGTTGGACCGCCCCTGCAAAGAGCCGTTCGACCTCTTGGACGAGGTGGAGCGTGAGTTGCAAATCAAGGTGCGTCCGCTGGCATTCCCAATTTCGAGCGGCCCGACATTCCGTGGTGTCTATAACCTCTACGAGCACAATATCTCGCTCTTCACATCGGACGAGCGTCAGACCGTAGCATCGACCGTCGAGATTGACGATATCGCTTCGTCCGAACTCGATACGCTTATCGGCGACCGCTACGCACGCCAACTCCGTGACGATGTCGAGCTTGTCGAGGGTGTCTATGAGCCGTTCGACCGCGAGGCGTATCTGCGTGGCGAACTCGCTCCCGTATTCTTCGGCTCGGCAATCAACAACTTCGGTGTCCGTGAGCTGTTGGAGTGCTTTATCGAGATTGCTCCGTCGCCACGACCTTCGACTACCGACTGCCGACCTATCGAGCCTTCGGAGGAGAAGATGACGGGCTTTATCTTCAAAATCCACGCAAATATGGACCCGAACCACCGCGACCGCATCGCCTTTATGAAGATATGCTCGGGCACATTCTGCCGAGGCAAAAACTACCTCCACTGCCCAACAGGCAAGCAGATGAAGTTCGCCGCACCGACAGCATTTATGGCAGAGAAGAAGTCGGTTATCGACTTCGCCTATCCGGGCGATATCGTCGGTCTGCACGATACGGGAACATCCAAAATCGGCGATACATTCACCGAGGGTGAACGCCTCAAATTCACGGGCATACCATCATTCTCGCCCGAACTGTTCCGCTATATCGAGAATGCCGAC
>JAZRCC010000287.1:0-3813 GCA_045635405.1 Alistipes sp. | reverse complement strand
CTCCAACGACTGCAACTGACCCTCGACCTTCTCTTTGAGGCGGTCGTTCTCGGCGATGCGTCGCTCCAAGTCGCGTTGCTGGTTCTGCAACTGCTGTTCGAGTTGCTTTGCTCGCTGCTCGCTCTCCTTCACGCGTTGATTACGCTCATTGACAGTGCGGTCGTGCTCGCTTTTGAGTTGTATAAACTTCTCTTTCGCCTGCAAGATTCTCTCTTTCTTAATCATCTCGCCCTCTGCCTCTGCCTCGCGGATAATGCTCTTAGAGCGGGATTGCACCACCTTATATGCACCAAATCCGGCTGCAATTGCGGAGATGACCGCGGCGATAACCGAATAAATTACTATTTCCATCTTCTCTAATCTGTTTTAAATTTAAGTATTATATAATAAATGTATCCTTCATCATAAAAAAACCCGCATATAATTCCCTATTTTGTTTGACGAATCTGCCGATAAGTCAAATGTGGGGTTCTGCTTTACATCGCAACCATCCATCGGTACACAAGGTACTCACCATTGCTGGCTACACGGTCCGGTTTTGAAATACGGAGACTGCCCCAATATAAAAAGTGTTCAGTTTCGCAAAACTCAAGGAATTCTATGCGGGTTGATCCTAATTCTATGTAAAGAGCGTTGCTGCTATTCGGGTTGCAGCCCACCTCTCAATTTCGTCTATTTCGCTACCAACCGAGTGCGTCGTAGCCCATTCACCCCATCCGTCAGCGGCCTATTTGAGTCGCTCCTCAATACGGGCAGCAAGTGCGATGAGTCTATCCGCATCGTCCGAAACCTCACGGTCGGACGTTAGGCAGGCATTTTCGGCTGCGATATCCAACGCAACCATTGCCAGATAGTTAAGGTCGGTATAGCCGTCAATCTTATTGGCCATCAACTCTGCCAAACGACGACGCAACTCCTGTTCGCCGATACGATATACCTCCTCCAACTCGGGCAGTATCGCCATCGGATATTGTTTATCGAGCACTTTCAGTTTGATATTCATCTTCTTACCAGCCATACCCATCTATCAAATTCGTGCTGAAACCAAATCTATGCACTTCTCAACCTCCCGCAATAAACGGTTGATTTGTGCCCTTGCCACGCGACGCGATGCGGGAGTTTGCTGCATAGCAGCCGACAATTGCAAACGCTCGTTCTCCTCTCGGTCGCTCTTTATCTGTTGTTGCAGAGTACGAATTTTCACCGCCTGCTCGCTATTTTTGCGTTGCAAGAGGGCGATTTGCTCCTCTGCACGAGCATTCTGTTCGAGCATCTTCTCGACAAGCGATTCCAGCCTTTGTACTACGTTAGACTCTGCCATTTTTTATCGATAAACTTTTCCACTCAAAGGTAAAAATATATTTTCAAATTAGCAATTTTTTCCAACACTTTTTACACTCTCGCCCCACAAAACAGCGTTTCGAGGGGCGTTTCGACGATATCTCATCCGACGAAAGCGATTTTTTTGCGGCGGCAAATACTCTTCTCAAAAAATTTTCGTACATTTGTATTGTATGAAACCAGAGAGAACCATTTTTGTAACCAATGATGACGGATATGCATCAAAGGGTTTTGCGGCAGCCATTGAGGTTGCCAGCCGATTTGGGCGTGTAATTGCAGTAGCACCCGAACGCATACAGAGCGGAATGAGCCAAGCCATAACACTCTTTTCGCCACTATATCTCAAAAAAATCAGCGAAACCGAGCGCGTGACCATCTACTCACTCTCGGGCACACCGGTCGATTGTGTGAAGTTTGCCTTCGACCACTTCCTTCGCGACCACCACTTTGACCTCACGATTTCGGGCATCAATCACGGCTCAAATGCCGCCGTAAACGTACTCTATTCGGGTACAATGGGTGCCGCTATCGAGTCGTCGTTCTACGAGATTCCATCTATCGGACTATCGATTTTGGACCACGCTGCCGATGCCGATTTCGAGGCTGCCATAGAGTATGGCACACAGATTGTCGATACGGTTTTGAAAAACATAGACAGCCTCAACAAGCCGTTGTGTCTGAATGTGAACATCCCGACTCTGCCAAAGGAGGATATTCGCGGAATAAAGTATTGCCGTCAGACGCGTGGCTATTGGCACGAAGATTTCTTCCGCCGCGAGGACCCGCACGGCCGTGTCTATTACTGGATGAATGGTGCATTCGACAACCACGAGCCCGAGGCCGAAGATAGCGACGAGTGGGCATTGGCTGCCGGCTATGTGTCGGTCGTACCCGTACAGGTCGATATGACTGCATACGACCAACTCGACAAGTTACGCAAGCTAAAATAACACCCAACCGCAATGGAGAGAGCAATTCTCTATAAAGTGCTGCTATGTATCGCTATCGGATTGCAGATGTTGGCGACAATATATGCTATCCGACTTATTCGACGTACAAAGTACAACGCCATTTGGATTTTGTGCATCGTCGGATTTGTCATTCTGTGTGCCGAACGCATCTGCCAGCTACTTGTCATTGATGGACACGAGGTTGCATTCACCATATTTGTCACACTCGGACTGATAATATCGGTCTGCATACCTATTGCGGTCATCTTTGCATTCCGCCTGGTCAACTACATCGACCGAATGGAGCGACAACGCCTACTCTTCAACAAGCGAATTATGACCGCCGTACTGCGTACCGAGGAGCGAACACGTCTGAACTTTGCCAAGGAGATGCACGACGGCTTGGGGCCGTTGCTATCGTCGGCAAAGATGACCCTCTCGGCCCTACCGCACGAGGGTTTGAGCGACGAACAGTGCGAAATTCTACGCAACACCCGACACGTCATCGAGGAGGCAATACGTTCGGTACGCGAAATCTCGAACAACCTCTCGCCACAAGTACTCATCGACTTTGGATTGGCACAGGGCATACAGAACTTCGTCACCCGCTCGGCGGCACTCTTCAATATCGACATTCGATTTAGGACCAATCTGCGGGCTGAGCGTTTCGACAACGACATAGAGGTAATCACCTATCGTGTAATATGCGAGCTTATCAACAACTCGCTAAAACACTCGGGATGCAGCTCAATCGAGGTCGATTTACACTGCGTAGAGCAGACTTTGCAGCTGCGATATCACGACAATGGTTGCGGTTTCGACCCCAAAGCGATGGCGTATTGCGGTATGGGTCTGTCGAACATATCGTCGCGTATCAACTCTTTGAGTGGCACCTTCGAGATCGAGAGCCGACAGGGCGAAGGTATGACGGCAACCGCCACAATCGCAACGGCAACACATAGCAAGTCATAACGCACACAACCACGGGCAATTCAACACGAGCAATAGAATGGAGCAGAGGGAGATAAAAATAGCAATAGTCGATGACCACGCACTATTTCGCAATGGTTTGAAGGGGCTTATCGATGGTCGTCGCAACTGCATCGTCACTCACGAGTATAGTGACGGTAGCGAGTTTATTGCCGATATCGACAATGTCGATGCCGAGGTGGTCTTTATGGATATCTCGATGCCTACGATGAATGGCGACCACGCTACGCAGCTGGCACTGATGCACCGTCCCGAGCTGAAAATTATCTCGCTGACGATGTTTGGCGAGGAGCAGTACTATTTGCAGATGGTCAATGCCGGAGCGAAGGGTTTTCTGCTGAAAGACTCCGATATCGAGACCGTATTCGAGGCTATCGAGTCTGTGGCTCGTGGTGAGGAGTACTTCTGCCAGGAGGTGCTATCGTCGCTGCCAAAGAGTCTGCATCGCACAACCGCAGAGCAGCAAGACAACCTCTCGGAACGCGAAATCGACATTCTGCTCGGTGTCTGCCGAGGGCTATCGACGCAAGAG
>JAZRCC010000286.1:0-7717 GCA_045635405.1 Alistipes sp. | reverse complement strand
TGGTACCCCAACTACCACCGCCACATTGAGCGAATACTTCGTAACAGCAGCATTGAGCGGCTCGGCGATGTACTTCGAGGATTTGGCGATGACCCCTACATCAAAGACGGGCAAGTTCTGGCCTGCCGACCAATTGACATTTATGGCATACTCGCCCGAGGATGCACGCCCTGCATCGTTCTCGGCACCTGCGGGCAAATGGCAAGCCTCATTTACATACACAATGCCTGCACCGGCGGGTACGAACGATGCCGTATCGCAACCCGACTATGTATATTGTCTGAAACCCGAGGCGGCAAAGTCGTCGGAGGCTATCGGGCTGACCTTCCACCACGCATTTGCGGCGGTACGATTCAAGGCGGGCGACGTTCCCGAAAATATCGTTATCAACAGCATTGCGTTGAAGGGTATCTACTCGACAGCCAACTGCACATTCTACGAGGATGCGGGCGATATGGTCTTTGAGTGGAGCGGACAGACCAACGCACGGAACTACGCACAGACCTATAATGCAAGCGTGGGCGATGGCGATGCTATCGGCACGGCGGCACAGACGTTTATGTTGTTGCCACAAGAGGTGCCATCGGAGGCGGTGTTCCAAATCGACTTCACGGTAAACGACAACCCTTACACGCTGTCGAAGAGGCTCCACGAAATCAACATCCTCGAATGGGAGGCGGACAAGAGCTACATCTACACGTTGAGCATATCGAACGAGGTGAAGATTGACGTGTCGAGTTCGGTGAGCAACGACTACAAGTTGTGTGGCGATCCGTTGATTAGGAACACGGGTCTCAACGCGGTATATCTGCGTGCAGCAATTGCCGGCTGTTGGGAGAAGGAGATTGCGGGCGAGTGGCAGAGCATCACGCCGTGGAACGACAACAACCTCGCAACGCCCGTATATGGCGAATTCGATTGGGGTGCAACGTGGAACACCTATTGGGTGAAGCACACCGACGGCTTCTACTACTACAAGCAGATTTTGCCTCGCAACGCCATCGTAGCGGTTCCGTTGTTTAACGATTACGAGTTGCAGCAAAACCCTCCGGCACTCAATGCCGAGTTGCGAATACATATTATCGTACAAGCCGTTGTAGCCGACGCAGATGGCAAGGCTCAATGGGATTACCTCTCGACGCTGTTCCCATAGCAGACGTCGCCTAAAACCTGTAACGCTATGATGAAGAAGATACTACATATCGCACTACTCTCTGCCATACTGCTGCTCGGCTCGTATGGCACGGCTTGGGGTGCAAAAGATAGCAAATCTGTAAACAAAACCATTGCCGAAATTAAAACAATATTTGATACAGCGACCGGAACAGTCACACTCGGAGAGGCGGGAAAAGTTTGGACTATCACAGACAAGGGAACAATCACGCTAACACAGCACGTCAATCTACTGGGTCCAATAGCGATTAATGTTGATGTTACTATCGTACCAAGTAAAGGTAGCTCTCGCAACATCATATATAAAGGCTCTGGCGAAACGGACACAGACGGAAGTCCCGTTAATTCGATGTTTCGTGTACGAACGGGTGCCAAGCTGACAATCAAAGGTAATAACAACGACGAGCGTGTCTATTTATGTGGCGGAGAGTACGCTAACTGGACAAATCCCCCCGCAGATGAAACCAAACTTACGGCAACCAGCTTAACACCAAAAGCTGCATTCAAGTCATTAGATCACGGTGCTATATACTCAATCGGCACATTGGTGTTGGAGCTTGTATCCATCCGCGATGTATATAATGGAGGCTCAAGTGGTGGCAGTTATGGTGGAGCAATTACTATCGCAAATAACGCATCATCGGGGCCAACCACATTAAGCGGTGTTCAAATATATCGTTGTGTCGCTCCGACAGGTGCTGCAATATTTATGGTTGGTGCAGATGTCGTTGTGGATGCTGAAAAAACAAAGGTATCGCTCTTAAAAAAGAACACTACGGGAACCGTTAATGGGGTTGCAAACACAAGTGTTGTCAAAGAGACTTTAATTTACAACTGCAAAACGACATCAGGTAGTGGAATGATCCGAACTAATGGTCATACGGACGCATCGCTATATATGGATGGTGCCATAATTCGCTATTGTTACAGCAGTTCTTATGGAGGTGCTATACACTGGAATGCAGCAGGAACAGCCAACACTATCTGCCAAATGAGAGGTTGCCACTTCCATAACAACGTAGCTAATGGTAGTGGCGGTGCACTGTTTATGGAGTCAAGTTTCGAATTTTTAACAGATAATACCACTGGAAATAAGACCCGATTTCAATACAACGATAGTACATCCTATGGTGGAGGCGTCTGCGTAAATTCTTATAGCGGTGGTGCCCACGGAGTGACCGATTATGAATATATTTTCGGCAACAATGTGATGTTCCGTCGTAACAATGGTAACCATGGTGGTGGCTTGGCCTTTACATTTAAGCAAGGTACTATTGCAAACGGCTCGACTGTAACGGTTAAAATCGATGGTGCCGAGTTTACTGAAAACGTATCAAAAAGATACGGTGGAGGCATATATTTAGATAAGGATGATGCTGCCACTCAATATACAATGTCCACCAAGTTCATCTCCGGCACGGTGTCGGGCAATACCGCTAACGACGTAGGAGGTGGCTTATATATCAGAAACATTGAATTAAAATCTGATAATAGTGCAAATGACTTTACCGTAGATAGTAATACATCCACCAACCAAGGCGGTGGTTTGTATGTAATGTCTGCAGATATCACATTTAATAATATCAAAATCACCAACAATAAATCACTTAACGAATTCTCCGGCGGTTTATATGCCCGAAATAGTAATGTAACCATCGAGAATGCAGACGTAAGTGGAAACCAAGCTGCAAAGTCGGGCGGAGGAATGCGTATCAATAATGGTTCGGAGGATGATCAAGACAAGGGCATAGCTAACAAAGTCGTTACAATTAATAATGGAACATTCAATGATAATGTGTCTGGCACATACGGAGGAGCGATATACATCGATGGCGGAAAGGTTAATATTAACAAAGGTGAGTTTAGCGGCAACACAGCAACAAACGATGGTGGAGCAGTGTATGCTGATTCCAAATCTTTCAATCCGGGTATTGTAAATATCGGAACGGCAACTTTCTCGGGCAATACTGCACGAAATGGTGGCGGTGTATATGTCAACGGAGCCACGTACGAAGCCACGATGAATATCAATTCGACTGCAAGTTTCACCAACAACCATGCAACGGTAACAGAAGATATTGCAGATGGCGTAGGTGGCGGTGGCGGTATATTTGTTAACAAGGGTAACCTCAATATCTCGGGTGCTGCAACCTTTACGGACAACACATCGACAAAGCGAGGTGCCGGTTTCTATGTCGATAAAGGTAACCTCTACATCACATCGGAAACCGCTGCAAATATATCGTCGAACGAATCGAATTTGGCTGGTGCGGGCTTCTTTGTAAGACTCGGAAACGTCAATATCAAAAATGCAACGATTTCGAACAATAGAGCAGCATCACACGGTGGCGGTTTCTACGTTATTGGTAGCGATGATGGTACAAAAGGTCTTGTAACCATTGATGAGGTAAGGCTCGAAGGAAACCAGGCAAATTATAACAATAATACCGGTAAAGGCGGTGCAATATGTCTCGAAAAGGGTGGTCTGACCATTACCAAATCGGCAACATTGAGAGAAAATAGTGCAACCGGTTTCGGCGGTGGTATCTATGCAACTAATGCCAATGTGGAGATTGAGGCTGCATCGCTGACATCGAATAGTGCTCCTAATGGTGGCGGTATATATACGCAAGGTGATGGTACGTTAGGCAATATCTCCATTACCAATGCAACATTCGACCAAAACCACGCAACGGCAGGTAGCGGTGGCGGTGTGTATGTAAATACTGCCGACCTCAATATCAAGACGCTTGCTTCGTTCACGGGCAACACCTCAACCGTTTCGGGTGGTGCGATGTATGCAACGGGCGGTAACGTAGAGATTACGACGGCCTCGCTATTGTCGAATCAGGCAGCAAATGGTGGTGGTATGTATGTAGATAACGGTAATATCAATATCACCTCGAAGGCAACAATAACAACCAACACTGCAACTACGGCTGCGGGTGGTGGTGTATATCTTGCTTCGGGCGATATTGTGATTGCCGATGCCGATATCAGCGGAAACACAGCATCGACCAAAGGTGGCGGTATCTGCCTTAATGGTGGTACGATTACTATTACGAAGGGCGATATCAAGAACAATACCGCCGGTACGTTTGGTGGCGGTCTGCACGCCGAGAGTGACTCGGCAAAGACCATTACACTGGCGGGTGGTGGCGTATTCTCGAACAACGAGGCAGAAACTTGTGGTGGCGGTATCAGCGTAAGCGGCCCTATCACATTCAATACGAGCGGAACTATCGAGTCGAACAGTGCCAAGAATGGTGGCGGTATCTATCTGACGGGAGGTGCAACGATGAACTTCAACGAGGGTATGATTCGCTACAACCGTGCAACAGGTACCACAGGCTCGGCGTTCACAACAGCAAACCTCAAAACCGCAAACCAAGTCTATGGCGTAGGTGGCGGTGTGTTTGTCGAGCAGAATTCGAATTTGCTCTTCAAAATCGGCTCGACGACATTCGGCCTCTATGGCAACACAGCTACAATGGCTGCCGACGATATCTTCGCCAACGGAGATGGCACAACCGTACAGATTCCGCAGGTGGATGCGATGACACTCAACGACTTTAACGTCACCACATCGCGTCTGCTCTGGGCCGAGGACTATATGAACGGCGACACGGGATATGAAAACGGTATGAAGATTATACCCGATTGGGACAATCTCCCCGACAAGTTTGAACAAGTTTTGCGTTACAAGGGGGCACAAAGTATCCTCGCACTGCGTGAGTTGGTATTTACGGGCACGTCGCTGACTCTGCCTCGTGCCGTAGGAGCAACATATCCTCCGGGCCCGGCAAACTATGTCTGTCTGACGCTCGGTTACAACAACACCTCGGTGAAGATTACCCGCACAGGTCTGAAAGCGGGCGAGAGTGCGATATTCACCTACACCCGTGCGGGCGACAGCGAGCCTATGGGTCGCATCGTGCTGACAGGTGTGGGCGAGGACGTGCCGGTATCGAAGTGGGTGGTTTTGAGCGATGGCACGTGGATTATCGCCGAGAATAGTTGGTCATATACCTACAACGTGACCGCACCATCCATCACCCGCACAATTACGGTATCATCGACCGAACAGGAGCGTACATTTACATTCGCAAGTGCAAAAGAGTCGGCTCCTGCACACGACGAAAAGAAGACTGTAAACGCACTGAAATAGACAGTTAGCAGATATTCAACCAACAGACGCGACACCGCAAAGGTGTCGGGTTTTTGTTTGGCGGTCGGGTTTGCCGAAAAGGGTTATTAAAGGTTTTTTCGCCGCCGACCTTACTTGACCTTATTCAACCTTATTTGACCCTAAAATTAACAACCCAACACTTTTTTCGATTTTTATTTGGAAATATAGATTTTTTGCCGTTACTTTGTGATATCAAAATGATACTATTTTGAAAAGCCGACTACACCGACTACCACTTGGCAACGGTCATAGGAAAACAAACGTGAACAAACCTTAAAAACATTACAACTATGGAGAAGAGTAAAAATCAAGTCTATTCGGGTTGGAAGATAAACGGCTTCTTTATGCTGTTCATCACCCTACTCTCGTACGCTGCAGGTATCGCCATTGCCGTAGCGGGAGGTAACAATCTCGCCTACCCTCTCGATGTCGTGGCTGTCGTAGCAGACGTCGTAATCTTTGTGTGGGCAGTCATCGCATCGTGCGGATTTATTATGTTGGAGCCAAACGAGGCCCGCGTATTGTTGTTCTTCGGCAAATATCGCGGCAACTTCCTGCAATCGGGTTTCTGGTGGGTAAATCCGTTTATGTCCAAAAAGCAGATTTCGCTTCGTGCCCGCAACCTCAACGCCGAGCCGATAAAGGTGAACGACAAGCAGGGAAACCCTATCCTTATCGGTTTGGTTATCGTATGGAAAATCCGCGAGGAGGAGATTTACAAGGCTGTATTCGATATCGACGCCTCGGTACCTGCTAACGCATTAGCCGTATCGGCAAGCGTGCGTATGAAGGTGCTCGAAAACTTCGTATCGGTACAGAGCGATGCTGCTTTGCGTCAGGTGGCAGGTATATACGCCTACGACAACAACAATGTGGCAGCCAACGAACTCACGCTCCGCTCGAATGCCGAGGAGATTAACGAGCAGCTCGAAAAACGACTCAACGAGCGACTTGCAATGGCGGGTATCGAGGTTGTAGAGGCTCGCATCAACTACCTCGCCTATGCTCCCGAAATTGCAGCCGTAATGTTGCGTCGTCAGCAGGCCGATGCGATTATCTCGGCTCGCGAAAAGATTGTCGAGGGTGCTGTTTCGATGGTCAAGATGGCAATCGACAAGCTCGACGAGGACGAAATCGTCGAACTCGATGAGGAGCGTAAAGCCGCTATGGTCAGCAATCTGCTCGTGGTGCTTTGTAGCGACGAGTCGGCTCAACCCGTAGTAAACACAGGAACACTACACCATTAGAATATGGCAAAAGAGGCTACAAAAAGTTTTGTACTTCGTATTGATGCCGAGATGATGGAGGCTATCGAACGGTGGGCGGAAGATGAATTCCGCTCCACCAATGGCCAATTGCAATATATTATTGCCGAGGCTCTGCGAAAGAGCGGACGCATACGCAAAAAACGCAAAAACGATGAGGAGATTAAGTAACTTTATACGCATAATGGACAAGAAGGCTTCGATACACAAGGGCCGACTCCGCCTCAATGGTTGGGCGATTATTGGCATCTTTGTGTTCGGATTTGCCGATAAGGTATTACGCTATTTCGACCTTTTCCCACCCAAAACGTTGGACAAAATCGAGGAGGTGTGCAGCATAATTGTTGTAACACTATTGGGCGAGAGCATTCTGATGGGGCTTTACCGCCTCTCGCCACGTCATCGTTGGGAGACATTGACCTATATGGGATTAGGTGGCTCGCTCGGATTTGGCATCGCTGTCGTAAAGCGAGTTTTGAATAACGACCTCGAAGATATGGCACTGCTGGCTATTTTTATCATAATGGTAGTACTCGGCATTATCAGTTTGTGGCGATGGCGTTACCACATCCGCCGTCTGCAACAAATAAAGTTAGACCGCCAACTCGAAAGCCAACGCCGCAGATTGCGTTGATGAAATCGACTGACTGCAAAAAAAATATAGGAGAGCAATCTATTTGCTCTCCTATATTTTTATCCGCTACGGGGCTCTATTTTGTCATATTCAGCATAAAGAACTCCATAATAGTGCGGCACGAGTCGAACGAATCGGTTGCCCAATTGTGTCCGCCGTTGCGTACCTCATAGAACCAAACCTCCTTACCCGATGGCGAGCCATAGTAGCGGTGACGGATTACGCGATTCTTGATTTGAGGCAACTCCGTAGTCTCCTGATACATACACTTGTTAGCCGCAGCAACAGCATTTACAGCCACAGGCACTGCAAGGTAGGCACCCCAACCATACTGATCGGTAGGGTCACCCTCCCAACGCGAAGTCTTGTCGCCCGTACCGTGTACCTCCATAAATGCCACAGGCTCGGTGTAGTTGTGACGCTTTGCCATCTCCACCAACGTAAGTCCTGCCATCG
>JAZRCC010000285.1:0-2387 GCA_045635405.1 Alistipes sp. | reverse complement strand
GTTCGTCGTATCGAGGCTGTGACAGGTGAGCGTGCCGAGGCGTTGATATACAATGCACAGGATATGATTGCAAATCTCGGAACGATGCTCGGCAATTCGCAACTCGTTCCGGCAATCAAGCGATTGGTTGATAGCAACGAGCAACTTGCGAAGGAGGTTGGTGCTATGCAGAAGGAGCAGATTGAGTCGATGACCAGTCAAATTTTGGAATCGACCACCGAGGCTGACGGCATACTCCTTGTTACACGTCAGATGTCGCGTGGTGGTGAGTTTGTCAAGGATTTGGCATACAATCTGCGTGCTCGCAAGTCGAATCTTGTATTCGTAGCAGGCTCGGTTGTCGAGGGCAAGGTTACGCTTACGGTTATGTTGGGCGACGATGTCGTTGCAAAGGGTGTCGATGCAGGTGCAGTTGTTCGCGAGGCAGCACGTCTTATCAATGGCGGTGGCGGTGGACAGAAGTTCTTCGCTACGGCAGGCGGTAAGAAGCCAGAGGGTATTGGCGAGGCAATCGACAAGGCAGTAGAGTTAATTATGGAAAAATTAAAGTAGAAAAAGATATGGCAAATAAAGTTTTATTGATGATTCTCGATGGTTGGGGAATCGGAAATCATACCAAGTCGGATGCAATCTATTCGACAAATCCCGAGTATATCAATGCGATGACGGAGCGTTACCCACACGCAACTTTGCGTACCGATGGCGAGAATGTTGGTCTGCCTGATGGTCAGATGGGTAACTCGGAGGTTGGTCACCTCAATATCGGTGCAGGCCGAGTTGTCTATCAAGACCTCGTGAAGATTAACCGCAGCTGTCAGGATGGCTCGATTCTCCAAAACAAGGAGATTGTTGCAGCGTTTGAGTATGCAAAGGCTAATGGTGCGAATGTTCACTTTATGGGTCTTGTGTCGGATGGCGGTGTACACTCGTCGATTGAGCACCTCTTTACACTGTGTGATATCTCGAAGCACTATGGCGTAGAGAATACCTACGTTCACTGCTTTATGGATGGTCGCGATACCGACCCAAAGAGCGGTAAGGGCTTTATCGAGGCTTTGGAGCAGCACCTTTTGCACTCGGCAGGTCAGATTGCATCGATTATTGGTCGCTACTATGCAATGGACCGCGATAAGCGTTGGGAGCGTGTGAAGGTTGCATACGACCAGCTCACTGCGGGCGTTGGCGAGAAGGCTACCAATATGGTGGCTGCTGTGCAGAAGTCGTACGACGAGGGTGTAACCGACGAGTTTATCAAGCCTATCGTAAAGGTCGATGCAGGGGGTAATCCTGTTGGTTTGATTTGCCCTAACGATGTGGTAATCTTCTTTAACTACCGCAACGACCGTGCTCGTGAGATTACCGCAGTATTGACACAGACCGATATGCCGGAGCAGGGAATGCACACAATGCCGCTCTACTACTGCTGTATGACCCCTTACGATGCAACATTCGAGGGTCTGCACATCATCTTCGATAAGGAGAATGTCGATAATACGATTGGCGAGTACGTCTCGTCGCTCGGTTTGTCGCAGTTGCGTATTGCCGAGACCGAGAAATATGCACACGTTACCTTCTTCCTCAATGGCGGTCGTGAGGCTACTTTCGAGGGCGAGGATCGAATTTTGGTCGCTTCGCCAAAGGTTGCAACCTACGACTTACAACCCGAAATGAGTGCTTATGAGGTTGCCGATAAGTTGGTTGATGCGTTGGCGTTGCAGAAGTACGACTTCATCTGCTTGAACTTCGCAAATGGCGATATGGTTGGCCACACAGGTATCTACGAGGCTATCGAGAAGGCTGTAAAGGCGGTCGATAGTTGCGTGTCGAAGGTCGTTGAGGCTGCAAAGGCTAACGGCTACGAGGTCGTAATGATTGCCGACCATGGTAATGCCGACAACGCTGTGAATGCCGATGGTACACCAAATACGGCACACTCGCTCAATCCGGTGCCTATCGTAGTGGTATCGGAGCGTGTGGCGAAGGTCGATTCGGGTATCTTGGCCGACGTTGCCCCTACGGTTTTGTCGCTGATGGGATTGGAGCAGCCAAAGGAGATGTCGGGCCATTCGCTCGTTACATTGAAGTAGCAGGGTGGACTATTCGTCCTATTGTTTTGCCGTCTAATGCAAGTTAGACGGCATTTTTTTGGAATTTTAGCAAGAATAGAGTACTTTTGCGAATTGCTTATGGTTAGTTAATTTATATAATAAGGTATGTTAAGCAGACAAATTGCCACAAAATTACAGGAGTTCGAAACACCTTTTTACCTCTACGATGTCGCACTTTTGCGTCAGACTTTGGAGAGCCTGATGTCGATTGCATCGAAGTATGACTATAAAATTCACTACGCTATCAAAGCCAACTACGATGCACGCCTTTTGCAGATT
>JAZRCC010000284.1:0-2653 GCA_045635405.1 Alistipes sp. | reverse complement strand
AGATAGGCACCGTAAGTTGCAGGGTCGAATCTTGACGAATGATTGTCAGCACGGCATCCTTTCCGCTGCGGGCTTTGAGCAGTGCATTGTACTCGATGAAGTTCTCCTCGGCAATCGAGTCTATGCCGATGATGCGGTCGCCTGCCGACAGACCTGCCTGACGTGCCGTATCGCTCTGTACCGATTCGATGTTGAATGGAATGCGTGGCGAACAGAAACCAACGAAGTTGTCGGTATTGCTTCGCATTGCGTTCAACTGCTCCTCGTCGATTGTGAAGGTGAAAGGCTCGCCCTCACGCAGAACTTCGACCGTAACCGCCCCATCCGCAAGTACGATGCTTGGGAAGATGTCGGCCATATCTTCAATCTCGTTGCCATTGATTGTCGCGATGCGGTCGCCCGTGCGGAAACCCAACTCTTGTGCCGCAGTGTTGAACTTATAGCCGAGCAGGGCGTCCTCGTTGGCGATGTACGAAGTCCCCCACGCATAGGCAATGCCACAGTAGATTACAAACGCCAGCAGTGCGTTCATCGTTACGCCGGCAATCAATACGAAAAAGCGTTGCCAAGCGGGTTTCGAGCGATACTCCCAATCTTGTGGAGCCTGTGCCAACTGCTCTTTGTCCATACTCTCATCGACCATACCTGCGATTTTGCAGTATCCGCCCAATGGCAACCAGCCCATACCATATTCGGTATCGCCACGACGGAATTTGAAGAGCGAAAAGCCCCAATCGAAGAAGATGTAGAACTTATCGACACGAATTTTGAAGAGGCGGGCAACGATAAAGTGTCCGAATTCGTGTACGGTTACCAAGAGCGTGAGACTCAAAAAGAATTGAAGTGCTTTAATCAGAATATCCATTGCGAAAAATTTACATTACAGTTTAAGAAATTGTTGTGCCAAACGACGCGACTCGGCATCGCAAGCGGCATAGTCGTCCAACGTCGGCGTAGCAACGTATTGAGCATTGGCCATTGCATACTCTATGGTGCGGACAATATCGAGATATCCACATCGCTCGGTAAGAAAGGCTGCTACGGCAACCTCGTTTGCTCCGTTCATCGTACAAGCGGCCGAGCCTTTGCGACGCAGAGCCTCGTATGCCAAATCGAGTGCAGGGTACTTTATGCGATCCACCTCGCTGAACGTCAGGGTCGGATTTTTTATAAAATCGAACTGCTCACTTGGGCGGTATGCTCTGTCGGGATACATCAGTGCCAACGATATCGGCATATGCATATCGGGTGTTCCGAGTTGGGCTTTGATGGCACCATCTTCGAACTCGACCATCGAGTGAACAATTGATTGCGGGTGCTGCAATACGCTGATTCGCTCCGCCTCGATACCAAAGAGCCAATGGGCTTCAATAACCTCGAAACCTTTGTTTACGAGTGTCGAGGAGTCTATCGTAATCTTCGCACCCATCGACCATTGTGGGTGTTTGAGTGCTTGGGCAGGGGTCACAGCCGCAAGTTCTTCGCGTGGGAGGTCGCGTAGTGAGCCTCCGCTGCAAGTGAGAATAAGTCGGCGAATAGGTGCTCGCTCACCCATAAGGCACTGAAATATAGCAGAGTGCTCCGAGTCGATAGGCAAAATAGGCACATTGTGCTGCAAGGCAAGCGGCATAACCAACTGACCACCCACGACCAATGTCTCCTTGTTGGCAAGTGCAACTTTTTTGTCACTCTTGATGGCATTTATCGTCGGGTGCAGACCTGCATAACCGACCAAAGCATTGACGACCGTATCGACACTATCCATTGCGACAACTTGCGATACGGCCTCGTCACCTGCATAGACCTTAATAGGGTAGTCGGATAGCAAATCACGCAGTGGTTCGTAATATCGCTCGTCGGCAATCACTACACTGTCGGCATTGTGGGCGATTGCCTGCTGTGCCAACTGTTCGTAGTTGCGATGTGCCGTCAATACGGTAACTTCAAATCGGTCGCTGTTTTCGCGGATAATATCCAGCGTTTGAACTCCGATGGAGCCAGTCGAACCTAGTAGTGCTATGCGTTGTTTCATCGTTTTGTCTGTGGGTTAGAATAGGATGTACGACTCTGGATTTAGAGGTTTGCCGTTGCTCCACAACTCGAACTCGAACATATCGTCGGGTCTATCCTCGGGAGCAGAGTAGCCGATAACTTCGCCCGCCGCAACACGTTGTCCCTTGCCGACAATTACGCTCGAAAGGCGACGATATATCGATATCATTCCGTTGTCGTGCTGAATGGTGATGCAGTTGTCGGCATCGGGTAGCCAATCGACCGTAGTGATTGTTCCGTCGGCAGTCGCCACAATCTGGGTTTCGGCTCCGCCAACCATTCTCACACCAAAGAGCCCTACTTTGGCGTTGAATCGCTCGGCAATAATACCCTCCATAGGTTTTATGGCATTTACGACCGTGCGTTGTACGGCTGCATCGCTACGCAGAGCGTAGTTTTTGTCGCTCTCCATCTGGTGGCGGAATAGCGAATCAGCACGGGATGGGGCGATGATTTTCTTGCTGCGTGAGAGCGAATCGTTAATTTTGGAACGCATTGTCGGCGTCTTGCCCTCGACAACAAGTATTCGACTCTCGTTGTAGGTGAGCACCTCGTTCATCTTTCGTTCGAGCGAATCGATACGGATAAGGTTGCGGATAAG
>JAZRCC010000283.1:0-4781 GCA_045635405.1 Alistipes sp. | reverse complement strand
AAGGAGATTGATGTCGTAGGCTCGTTGCTCGATTATGAGGCTGCTCTGAAAAACGGCTATGAGCTATCGCAGTTGTCGCTCGATAAAAACTCGACGTTGATGCAGTTCGGTATTCAGGAGCAGATGTTGGAGAAGGCTGTGAAGTTGAGCAAGATGGCTAATGTCCCAACCTTGTCGGCAAATATCGCCTACCTCTATACCGCAATGGGTACAGGCAATACATTCTTTACCAAAGCGGCGTGGAACCCATATTCGTATGCGGGTCTGCAACTCAATATCCCGATTTTTGCCGGCAATAAACGCCGTGCTGCAACACGTGAGGCAAGAGTGAAACTCGACAATTTGAAGTTAGAACGCGAAAATACCGAGCGTCAGTTGCGTGTTGCTATCGTGCAGCATCTCAACAATATGCAGACAAGCGTAAAGACCTATCACTCGTCGTCGGCAACCGTTGGTCAGGCACAGCGTGGTTACGATATCTCGGTTAAGCGTTACGAGGTCGGAAGCGGTACGTTGGTCGATATCGACAACTCGCAGTTGGCACTTACGCAGGCGGAGTTGAGTCGTAATCAGTCGATTTACGACTTCCTGACAGCAAAGGTTTCGCTCGACAAGGTTTTGGGCAATTATGAAGCAAATAAATAGTCGAAAAAAAGATAAACAAGAGTATAAAGTTATGAAAAAAGGATTTAGTTTGTTCGCTGTTGCCGCAGTTGTTGCGATGGCAACATCGTGCGGTGGTGCTTCGGATGCAAAGCAGGCAGAGGCACAGAGCGAGGTTTCGCTCCCAAAGGTTGAGGTAATGACGGTGCAGAGCCGTGATGTCGTACAGGATGTTGTCTTTACGGGAAACGTAGAGGCGGAGGTTGTGAATAACATTAAGCCACAGCAAGACCGTCGTATCAAGAGCATTCGCTACGATGTTGGCGACCGTGTAAAGAAGGGCGATTTGCTCGTTGAGCTCGACGACTCGTACCTCGTACAGGTGAAGGCACAGTTGGAGAATGCAAAGACCGAGTATGAGCGTACCAACAAACTCTATGAGGTTGGTGGTGCTTCGAAGTCGGAGTGGGATGCTCGTCGTTTGCAGTACGATGTCGCAAAATCGACATACGAAAACCTCTTGGAGAATACGACTCTGATTGCCCCAATTTCGGGTGTTGTTTCGGCTCGTAACTTTGATGTTGGCGATATGAGTATGGGTGCCCCTATCTTGGTCATCCAGCAAATCACCCCCGTAAAGATTATGATTAACGTATCGGAGTCGCTCTTTTCGAAGTTGCGTAAGGGTTTGAAGGTATATGTGCAGCTCGATGCTTATGGCGACGAGGTGTTCGAGGGCTCGATTGCTCGCATCTATCCAACTATCGACGCATCGACTCGTACATTCCCTGTTGAGGTTACAATTCCAAACCGCAACGAAAAGGTTCGTCCGGGTATGTTTGCACGTGTAACCCTCCCTTATGCAAAGATTCGCCGTACGGTTGTGCCTGACCGTGCTATCAACAAGTTGATGGGCTCGGGCGACCGCTACGTCTATATCTACAACCCTGCGGAGGGTAGTGTTCGTTACAGCAAGGTCGAGCTTGGTCGTCGTCTCGATGCCGAGTTCGAGGTTTTGTCGGGTGTAAATCCGGGCGAGCAGGTTGTCGTAAAGGGACAGTTGTCACTCGTAAATGGTGCAGAGGTAGAAATTGTTAATCAGAAGTAAGTTAAAAGATGAATATTTATAAAACAGCCGTACATAACCCGATAACGACTATTTTGGTCTTTGTTGCGGTTGCAATATTCGGTATATTCTCGTTGGTGCAGCTGCCTATCGACCTGCTGCCACACATCGAGACCACCCGTATTATGGTTATTACAGCCTATCCGGGTGCGAGTGCCGAGGATATTGAAGAGAACGTCACCAAACCGATGGAGAATAGTCTCAACGGTGTTGATGACCTGAAACATATTACATCCAAATCGAAGGAGAATATCTCGGTTGTTACGCTCGAATTTGAGTATGGTACCGATACCGATGTGGCAACAGCCGATATTCGCGACAAACTCGATGTTGTAACCAATCAGCTTCCCGCCGAGGTAAATACCCCGATTATCTTTTAGTTCAGTACCGACGAGATTCCAATCTTGCTGATGGCTATCAAGGCAAAGGAGAGTTGGAGCGGTTTGGCAAAGATTATCGACGAGCGTGTTTCGACTCCGTTGGCTCGTGTCAATGGCGTAGGTACGGTGTCGGTGTCGGGTCTGCCGGAGCGTCAGTTGCAGGTCTATTGCGACCCTTACAAGATGGAGGCATACGGCGTTACTATCGAGGGTATCTCGCAGGTTATCGCCTACGAAAACCGTTCGATTCCTGCCGGTACGATGGATGTAGGCTCGAATACCTACTCGTTGCGTGTCGATCAGGAGTTCAACGATGCACAGGAGTTGCTCAATATCGTTATCGGAACTCGCAACGGTGCAAATATCTATTTGAAGGATGTTGCAACCGTATCCGATACACAGGAGGAACGTAGTCAGGAGTCCTATAATAACGGTACTCGTTCGGGTATTATGATTGTCCAGAAGCAGACGGGTGCCAACTCTGTTGAGATTTCGAAGCGAGTTAAAAAGGAGTTGGAAGATATCCGCAAGACGCTGCCTTCGGATGTTACGGTTGTGCCATTTGTCGATACATCGGACAACATCCTCGATACGGCATCGTCGCTCTTGGAGACCATCCTCACTACGTTTATTGTCGTAATGTTCGTCGTAATGCTGATGCTCGGCCGTTGGCGTGCAATGTTTATCATCGTGCTGACAATCCCTATCTCGATTTTGTCGGCTCTCGTATATCTGCTTGCAACGGGCGATACGCTCAACATTATCACAATGTCGTCGCTCTCCATATCGATTGGTATGGTTGTCGATAACGCTATCGTGGTGTTGGAGAATATCACTTCGCACGTCGATAGAGGCTCGCGAGTTAAGCAGGCGGCAATCTTTGCAACCAAAGAGGTCGGTGTCTCGATTATCGCCTCGACGTTGACAACTTTGGCGGTATTCTTGCCACTTACGATGATTTCGGGTATGGCGGGTATCCTCTTCAAACCTATGGGATGGATGGTTACCATCACACTGACCGTCTCGATGGCTGCGGCATTGACATTCACGCCGGTACTCTGTGCGTTGATTATGAAGCAGAATCCGAAAAAATCGTCGTTGCAACGCTATGTTGATGCTGCAATGGGCTCGTTGGACGATGTCTATGCCAAGGCGTTGAAGTGGTGCGTATATCACCGCAAGACCTTCGTTCTCGCTTCGATTGTGTTGTTTGTGGCTACGTTGGTATTTATCGGGCCACGCCTCAAAACCGAGTTCTTCCCTGTGCAGGATAATGCCCGTATTACGGCTACCGTAAAGTTGCCTGTTGGTACTCGTCAGGAGATTACTCGTGAGGTGGCTCTGCGTATCGACAAGCAGTTCCGTGAGAACTATCCAGAGATTAAGACTATCGGTGTTACCGAGGGTACGGCCGATACCGACAACACATTTATGGCTATTCAGGATAATGGTACTCACCACATCTCGCTCAATATCTCGTTGGTGCGTAAGACCGAGCGTGAGCGTACGCTGACACAGATTGCCGACCTTATGCGTAAGGATTTGGCAGGCTATTCGGAGGTTCGCACATTCGAGGTTGTCGAGTCGGGCCAAAAGGGTGGTGCCGGTGGTCAGGCGTCGGTTGATATCGAGCTCTATGGCTACGACCTTGCCGAGACCGACCGTATCGCTGCCGAAATCAAGCAACGTATGCTCGCATTGGAGGCTTGTTCGGAGGTTGTGATTTCGCGTGATGAGTACACGCCGGAGTATCAGGTTGTATTCGACCGCGAGAAGTTGGCTATGCACGGTCAGAACGTCGCTACCGCAGCAACATTCCTTCGTAACCGTGTGAATGGCTCGGTTGCATCGTACTATCGTGAGGATGGTGAGGAGTACGATATCTTGGTGCGTTACGCAAAGAAGTTCCGTGAATCGACCGAGGAGATTGAGAATATCACGCTCTATAACACCTCGACAGGTCAGCCCGTAAAGGTGCGTGATGTGGGTAAGGTTATCGAGTCGGAGACCCCTCCAACAATCGAGCGTAAGGACCGTTCGCGTTTCGTTAAGATTTCGGGCTCGGTGGGCCACGGTTATGCAATGTCCGACCTCGTTGGTGCAACCGTGCAAGAGCTCAATGCAATGGAGATTCCTGACGGTATTACTTGGGAGATTGGTGGTGCATTTGAGGACCAGCAGGATACGTTCCGCGATATGTTCTTGTTGCTTACGCTGATGATTATCCTCGTGTTTGTGATTATGGCTTCGCAGTTCGAGTCGCTCACCTATCCATTTGTGATTATGTTCTCGATGCCATTTGCGTTGGTGGGTGTATTCCTCGGACTCTGGCTTACGGGAACACCACTCGGTATTATGGGTCTGCTCGGTCTGCTGATGTTGGTTGGTATCGTGGTGAACAACGGTATCGTGTTGGTGGACTATACTCGCCTCTGTATCGGCCGTGAAATGCCAATCTACGAGGCTGTCGTAACGGCGGGTCGTTCGCGTCTGCGTCCAATCCTTATGACAACGCTGACAACCGTTATGGGTATGGTGCCTATGGCTGTTGGCTCGGGTGTAGGTTCGGAGATGTGGAACTCACTCGGTATGGTTGTCGCTTGGGGTCTGTCGTTCTCGACTCTCGTAACATTGTTCCTCATTCCGGTGTTGTTTACGTCGTTCGCAAAACG
>JAZRCC010000282.1:0-11918 GCA_045635405.1 Alistipes sp. | reverse complement strand
ATTGTGCTGCATACACCAATGTCGATAAGGCAGAGGAGGATGGTGCTATGGCAGAACTTCTGAATGCTACGGCTGCCGCCAATTTGGCACGAACTATGGCTGCGGTCGATGGCACATTGATTCACATATCGACCGACTATGTATTTGGCGCAACGCAAAAAAATACCCCATACGACGAGTCGGAGTCGGCGAATCCGATAGGCGTGTATGGTGTTACCAAACTGCACGGAGAGCAACAAATTGCAGAGAGCGGATGTCGCTATCTGATACTTCGCACGGCTTGGTTATACTCCGAATATGGCAAAAACTTCGTCAAAACGATGCTCGATTTGACACTCAATCGTCCTACGTTGAAGGTTGTTTTCGACCAGTGCGGAACACCAACCTATGCAGGTGATTTGGCGGCAGCGATATTCCATATCGTAGAGCATCGATTGTATGAGGAGCATACGGGCGTATATCACTACTCTAACGAGGGTGTTTGCAGCTGGTTCGACTTTACAAAGATGATTGCCGAGATTGCGGGTCACAATGCGTGCGATATTCAGCCGTGCCACTCCAATGAGTTTCCATCGAAGGTTACACGCCCATCCTATTCGGTGCTCAACAAGAGCAAAATCAAGCAGACGTTTGGTGTGGAGGTGCCCTATTGGACCGATTCGCTAAAAAAATGTATCAACAACCTATTGAAACACGAAATTTAACTATGACAAACTATAAACGCAATATCATAATCACGGGTGGTGCAGGTTTTATCGGCTCGCACGTTGTTCGTCTCTTTGTGAACAAATACCCCGACTACCACATCATCAACCTCGACAAATTGACCTATGCCGGCAATTTGGCGAACTTGAAAGATGTAGAGAAGTGCCCTAACTACACCTTTGTTAAGGGCGATATCTGCGATTTCGACCTTGTGCGTGCACTGATGGAGCAGTACGATGTCGATGGCATTATCCATCTTGCAGCCGAGAGCCACGTCGATCGCTCGATTAAGGATCCGTTTACATTTGCCCGCACCAATGTTTTGGGTACGCTGTCGCTGTTGCAGGCCGCCAAACTCTATTGGGAGTCACGACCTGAACGCTACGAGGGCAAACGCTTCTACCATATCTCGACCGACGAGGTGTATGGTGCATTGGAGCTGACTCATCCCGAGGGCATAGAGCCTCCGTTTACGACAACGGCATCATCAACCGAGCACCATCTGGCGTATGGCAAGGATTTCTTCTATGAAACAACGCCATACAACCCACACTCTCCATATTCGGCAGCGAAAGCGAGCAGCGACCACTTTGTGAGGGCTTTTCACGATACGTACGGAATGCCGACAATCGTAACAAACTGCTCGAACAATTATGGCCCATATCAATTTCCGGAGAAGTTGATACCGCTCTTTATCAACAACATTCGCCACAAAAAGCCACTGCCGGTATATGGCAAGGGCGAGAATGTTCGTGACTGGCTCTATGTTGAGGACCACGCAAGAGCGATTGATATCATCTTCCACAACGGAAAAATTGCCGATACCTACAACATCGGAGGTTTCAATGAGTGGAAGAACATCGACCTTATCAAGGTTATGATTAAGGTTGTCGACAGATTGCTTGGCAATGCGGAGGGAAGTTCGCTTCAACTCATCACATACGTTACCGACCGAGCAGGACACGATATGCGTTATGCAATCGATAGCACGAAGTTGCAGCGAGAGCTCGGTTGGGAGCCGAGTCTGCAATTCGAGGAGGGTATCGAAAAGACGGTGCGTTGGTATCTCGACAATCAGGAGTGGATGGATAATATCACCTCGGGCGAGTACGAACGCTACTACGAAGAGATGTATAAAGGTCGTTAATTTTCAGCACCAAATAGGAATCACACTATTATAACCAAACGGTAGATGAAGCTGCGATTGTTGATAAAGATATTGTTTGTGCTCTACACCTTCTCGGTGTTGGAGTTCTTCCAACCGCTCAATATGATTGAGCCGGAGTTGGCAAAAGCGATATCTTATGCAGCGATGGTCGCTATCTTCGGTTTGGCGATAGTGTGCGATACGAAGGAGCAACACATAACAACCTATAAGCGTAACATCAAAGGGTTGTTGTGTATGATAGCCTTGTCGATTATTATGCCGACAATCAGCTATTTCGACCAATCGTTATCGACGACTTTCGTTGCAACACTGCCCTACTTCTCGTATGGACTATATTTTGCTTTGCGAAAATTCGGCATCGAGCGGTCGTTCTTCTATAAACTGATATTCTCGATAGTTGCGTTGGCGATAATTACACACACCATAAACCTGCGTACGTTCCCGCTTATTCTCTTTGGCGAGTTGCAGGACGATTACGAGCTCGATAGAGGTGGCTTGCGTCTGGTAATTCAGGGCTTCAACTTTATCGTTCTTGGATTCTTTATCGTTGCGGGCGAGTTTATGCGTTCGAGACGACTGCGTTGGATTCCGCTCTTTATCATCTGTTTTGCGATGATATTCCTTTCCTACACACGTCAGCATATCGTTGCTTGTACGCTGCTCGGTTTGTGGATGCTGCTGCGTAGTTGTGGTGGTCGTTGGCGTCAGGTCGTAATAGGCATTGCAGTTGTAGGAATGCTTGCCTATACGTTGCCAAAAATTCCTATCGTCAAACAGTTGGTTAATCTTACCATCGAACAGCACGATCGCAACGAGGCTGCAAATCGTGAGAATGTCCGAGTGGTGGCTGCCCGATACTACGGCTGGGAGGCGTTCGACTCTCCACTGAACCGCATATTGGGCAATGGCGTTCCAAGCTATCACTCCAAATGGGGTATGGAGGTGAAGGTTCACGCCGATATGGAGAACCTCTACACGTTGGATGTGGGATGGTTTGGCTTTAATTGGTACTTCGGAATAGTTGCCGTAATATTTATGTTGTCGATATGTGGTAAAGCGATTTTGCCGAGGTACAACCCGAAATCCAGCACAGGTCGATACTACTTCGTATGGCTATTTGTGACAAGTTTTATGAGTGGCTCGCTGCTCTATAACTACGAGATTATAGTAACAATTATCGCACTGTGCATCATCGATTGCGACAACGAAGAGCAGCAGAGTATGCCAAAACTAAAAACTCCTATGCCGCAGGTGGCTACACCGACAACATTCGGCTCGGATGTGTTTAGTTGGACCCAAATCAAACCAAAAGAGCTCAATGAGACAGACAGCGGAGCATAAGAAGGTTGGCATTGTAATTCTCAACTACAACAATGCCTCGGCAACAATCAATTGCTTGCAGTCGATTGTTGAGAATACCGATTGTGCTTATCGCAAGGTCGTTGTTGTTGATAATGGCTCTGCGGAGGGTACCATAAGCGAAGTAAATGACTATCTGCATAGCATTACGGAGCCGACCGTCATAGAGTATGACTCGACCATTGTTGAGCCTATCACGTTGGGCGAATTTACCCATCTGCTTGTCGGCAAAAATCTTGGTTATGCTTGCGGGAACAACTGCGGATGCGAACTGTTGTATCGTGATGCGGATGTAGATAAGATTTTGATTCTCAACAACGACACCCTTGTTGTAGAGGATATGGTCGAACGGCTTGCAGAGCGTTACGATACGATTGCACGGTGCGGCATTCTCACCCCGCTGATTGTTGGCCGCGACCGTAGCACCATAGATTTCTGCACCGCTCGTCGCAAGCCAACACTTGGCGAAATTCTGACCGGGTGGGCACTGCTCCATCGGAATGTGGGAGGCAGGTTGAGTCGTATTGCAAAACGCCAACAGATGCTATCGGATAGGCACATCGCAAGCGGTGATATTGTCGAGATAGAGCTCCCTTCGGGCAGTTGTATGATGATTGACAAAGCTCTGTTTCGTGAAATTGGCGGCTTTGATACGCACACATTCTTATACTACGAGGAGAATATTCTGTTGGCGAAGTTGAGCAAAATCAACCGTCGCAACTTTGTCGATTGCAGCTGCCGATGCGTGCATCTTGGTGCGGATACTACGGCAACGCAAATTTCCTCTATGCTGGTTGCTCGTTCGCTGTGCGACAGTGTGCAATACTACATTAAACGCTATACCAACGCCTCGATTCTATATCGTTGGACATTGAGCTTGTTCTGCTTGCTGTTCCGTTGCAAAGTGTGGCTTAAATCGATTTTTTAATATGGCAAAGGGGCGAGTAGTACACATAGCGTGGTCGTTGCGTATCGGCGGAATCGAGACAATGTTGGTCAATCTTGCCAATGTGCAGGCGGAGTGTGGCGTGGCGGTAAAGATTGTTATCGTCAACAACCAAATCGACGAGGAGCTTGCATCACGTATCAATCATAATGTCGAGGTCGTAAGGCTCAACAGAAGTCCGAAGAGCCGTTCTCTGTGGCACATTGCGAGGTTAAATTGCGAGCTCTTTGGTGCGGATGTCATACATTGCCACTCGTTTACGATTGCGTCGTATCTCTTGCCATTGTTCCGCAAGAAGTTGCTGCTGACAATTCATACAACCGAAAAGAGTCCGAAACTGACGCAACAATTGCTTCGGAAATATCGCACGATTGCAGCCATTTCGGAGGGTGTTCAGCGAATGTTGAAGGGTGATTTTGCGACCGACTCGACAGTTGTATATAATGGTATCGACACCGCAAAGATTCGCCAGAGGGGGTACGCTACCCCATCGCAGCCTCTAAAAGTTGTGCAACTTGGGCGTTTGATTCGCTTGAAGGGACACCACACTCTTATCGAGGCTATCGCCAAATTACCTGCCGATGCAGTGCAGTTGGATATTATCGGCGATGGCGAGGAGCGAAGTGCTATCGAGCAACTTATCAAGCAGCTCAATTTGCAGCATTGTGTGCGAATATTGGGTCAGCAATCGCAACAATATATCTTCGACCATCTTGCCGACTACGACCTGCTCGTGCAGCCATCAATCGTCGAGGGCTTCGGCTTGACCGTAGCGGAGGCAATGACCGCTGGCGTGCCCGTTTTGGTATCAGATATCGAGGGTTTGCGTGAGGTTGTCGATGGCGGTCGATATGGGCGAATGTTCACGGCCGAAGATAGCAAATCGTGTGCTATGGCTTTGCAGGAATTTATTAAAAATCCACCTACTTGCGAAGAGGTGCTCTCTGCCAAAAATTTTGCAATGGGTAATTTTGATATACATTCGGTTGCAAACGGTTATATTGACTTATATAAAGTTATTTCGAGATGAAAGTTTTACTGATAAACAACTTCCACTATCGCAAAGGTGGCACTGAAACCGTATATTTTGGTATGGCAGATATGTTACGTCGTCACGGTCACGAGGTGATATTTTTCAGCTGCTTGTCATCTCGCAATGAGAGTGACGGAGTAAACGATTTTTTTGTCCCAAACAACTACGATGTGCCAAAGATTTGCGGTGCAGCTCGCTATGTTTACAATCGTCGTGCGGCTCGCTCGCTCGATGCCTTGTTGAGCAAACATCGTCCCGACATAGCCCATATCCACCTCTTTTGGGGCGGTTTATCCTCCTCTATCCTGTCGGTGTTGAAACGTCATCGTATTCCGATTGTGCATACCGCCCACGACTATCGAATGATATGCCCGGCGTATGTATTTCGCCGTTCGGATATTGGCGTTTGTGAGGAGTGTCGTGGCCGAAATTTCAGACACTGTATGTTGCATCGTTGCTCACACGGCTCGCTGATTGAGAGTACGGTTATGGCTTTTGAGATGTGGGTACGCAACAATATCGTTCGTGCGACATCAAAAATCGACGGTTTTTTGTTTGTAAGCCACTTCTCTCACGAAAAACATAAACAGTATATGCCGCAGGTGTTAGGTCAGGCAAAGAGTATGGTCTCTTATAATAACGCTCCGCCTATCGATGAACAATTTATCAGTCGCAAACGTGGTGATTATATGCTCTATTTTGGCAGATTATCGGGCGAGAAGGGGCTGAAAACACTACTTCGCGCAACGGCAAAACACCCTGCATTAAAACTAAAAATAGTCGGAACAGGTCCCGATGATATGCTATTACAGAGCTATGCCGCATCGCTTAACCTCCGCAATGTTGAGTTTTTGGGATTTCAGTCGGGTGATGCACTGCGTCGATTGATTTGCGAGGCATCGTTTGTAATCCTTCCTTCGGAGTGGTACGAGAATAATCCGCTCACGATTATCGAGTCCTACGCAGCGGGAGTACCCGTTATTGGTGCCAAAATCGGCGGTATTCCCGAAATTATCGAGGATGGCAAAACGGGCTACTTCTTCGAGTCGGGCAATGCCGACGAGCTATCTACCGTCATTTCACGAGCATTGGCTCTCAACGACGAGCAGTATGCACAATTTAGCAAAGCGGCTCGCGAATTTGCCGCCAAGCACTTTGACGAGGAGCAGAATTACCAAAAGATAATGGAGTTTTACAACCAAATACTTGCCGATTATGTCGCTTAAACAACAAGGTATAAATCTCGATTTTTCGCACTTGCGAGCAGTTATTTGCTTTGCATTGATGCGTCTGCCGATGCCTCGCACTTGGCGTAAAATATTCGTTCGCACAGCGGGCGTTCGCCTTACGGGCAAGAAGTATTTTATTGCACGAGATGTTCAGTTCGACACGATGTATCCGCACAATATCACCATCCATAACGATGCTCATATTGCAGCAGGAGTGCGTATTTTGACCCATCTGCTCGATACCGCAAACCCCGACCGTGAGGATATACACTTCAAAGAGGGTCACATCGAGATTGGCGAACACGCATTTATCGGTACCGATGCAATTATTACGGGCAACGTACGCATAGGTCGTAGTGCCATAATCGGTGCCGGCAGTGTTGTTACTCACGATGTTGGCGATTACGAAATCTGGGCAGGAAACCCCGCTCGTCACATAAAAACTCGTCCATAATGCACACGATTACAGCGGAAAACGAACAGAGAATTTTTGCACTGTTGCGTGCAGGTATGGGCATAGAGCCTATCGATGCGTCGCTCTTCGAGGGGGTATCGTCAGAGGTGTGGACACAGCTCTATGTTATCGCTATCGAACAGGGTATTCTCGGCTTTGCATACGATGGAGCGATGCAGCTGCCGAGCCATCTGCAACCCGATATCGACAACAAGGTGCAATGGGCGTTTAATGTCGAACATATCGAGAAACTCTATCGCAACAGACTCTCCAACGCACAACGTCTGACGAAATTGTATGCCGACAATGGCATCCGTATGATGATTATTAAGGGGCTCACGTTGGCTGCCAACTACCCTACGCCATCACGTCGCGAGTTTGGCGATATCGATATCTACATCTTTGGCGACTATGAGCGAGGCAACGAAATCATTAGACAAAAAGGCGTCTCGATTAAGTACGACTTCTTTGTCCACTCCGAGTTTATGTTGGGCACGACCAATGTCGAAAATCATCGCTATTTCGTCAATCCCGATGTAAATGGTTATGCCAAACGCACGCAACGCATCTTGGAGACGTTGGTCGATGCAGCAACTCCGCACACGACCGTCGAGGGTGCCTATATGCCATCGGCAGATTTCGACTTCTTGTTCTTGTTGCGACACTCGTCGTGGCACTTCGCCCGTGAGTCGGTACGCCTGCGAGATATCTGCGATTGGGCGATGTTCCTCCGCAGTCGTGGCGATAAAATCAACAAAGATATCGCACTCGAAAACCTCGCTGCTACGGGTTTGGATCGATATGCTGCAATCCTAAACGCATTAGCGTCAAAATATCTGCATATCGCTCCTCCGTTCGATATCGAAGAGGTCGAAACTTCAATCGTAGAGCGAGTTAAAGAGGATATCTTCACATTCGATAACCCCGAAAAGCACAACGATGTATCATTCGTGCAGGCGTTCTTCTGGAAGATACGCAACCGAATTGAGCGACAATGGTGCTATGGCAATGTTGTGCCTGACTCTTATCTGGGCAATGTGGGTTACTCGATTCTTAACTATATGAAACACCCATTGGCAATATTCAAAGCAAAAATATAATATTTATGTTACGAGGATTGATTTTTGATATGGACGGTGTCATCATCGACAACTCCGATATGCACATCAAGGCATTTGAGATTTTTTTGGCCCGCTATGGCGTATCGGATCCATTTACCCCCGATATGTTTGGTCGCCGCAACGAGCAGATATTGCAGATGCTGCTCCCTGCCGACATCTACGAATCGAAGGGTTGGCGAGTCCTCTCCGAGGAGAAGGAGGAGGTGTATCGTGAGACTTTTCGCAACGAGATGGTGCCTGTCGAGGGGTTGGTGTCGTTGTTGGAGAGCGCGAAATCGCAAGGCATAAAGTGTGCAATCGGCTCGTCGGCTTGTCGATCAAATGTAGAGTTTACGATGGATGTGACGTCTATTCGTCCGATGATTGATGCTTGGTGCTGCGAGGATGACGTACGCGAGGGAAAACCAAATCCGGAGGTCTATATCAAAACCGCAGCACGAATGGGGCTAAAACCCGAAGAGTGTATCGTATTCGAGGATGCAACCGCCGGTATTACGGCTGGCAAACGTGCAGGTTGTCACGTAGTTGCACTGACCACCTCGAATTCGCGTGAGATACTCCAAGCGACCGAGGCCGATTTGATTATAGACGATTTTCGCGATATCACAATCGAGCAGCTCAAAGCACTGCTTGCATAGAGTTATCGCTGCTGTTTGGCGTCGAGAATGCGGCGAACGGCAGGTATCTGCATTATTGGCAGCAGTGCGTGTGCCGGCATAAGCTTGCAGAGTAGCACGATAATCTTTGTAAATAGTCCTGGAATATAGGTGCGGCGTTTGCGAAGTGCTCTACGCAGAGTTCTACGCACCACTGTTTCGGCACTCATCATAAGCCCGAAACGATGTAACATCTTGCGTCGTTTTGGGCTTAAATCATATAATGGTGTATCGACTGCTCCTGGGAATACACACGTCACGCCAACTCCCGCCCGATGACATTCGTACCATAACGATTGTGCAAAACTTTTCAGACACGCCTTTGTTGAGCCATAGAGCGACATCGTCGGATAAGGTATCCAAGCGGTCATCGACGACATAATGATAATGTTGCCTCGACGACGTGCCACCATATCGGCTACAAAGAGGCGGCAGAGCATCATCGGCACGGTGCAATGCAGTGTGACGTATCGCTCAATCTCTTCGCACGAGGTGGCATTCAGGTATGCAAAGTGCAACATTCCCGCATTGCTTATGAGCATATCCACTTCGATATTCTGGCTTCGGCAATAGTCGTAAATCTGCTGTGCACTACCGCTATCGGTAAGGTCGGCATATAGAGGCAAAGTCTCTATGCCGTATCGCTCTGCAAGTTCATTGGCTACCTCGATATTTCGTTCTCGCTGATTACTTATGATGACTACGTTGTGGTGAGCCGATGCGAGTTGTCGTGCAAATTCGTAGCCCATTCCCGATGTTGCTCCCGTAATCAGTGCGTAGTTTTGTGCCATTTTCGTACGATTTTACGTCGCGAAGGTAGTGATTTTTTGCGGTTTTGTCGTCGATGTGCGGAATTTTTAATAATTTCGCCACCAAATAAAAAATTACCGATATTATGTTGCGTGGTATTGTAGCCGTTTTGATGCTTGTATGCTCAAACCTTTTTATGACCTTTGCGTGGTATGGTCAAGTGATGTTCAAGTCGCGAATCGAGCGATTTGGTATTATGGCAATCGTCCTGTTGAGTTGGGCGGTGGCATTTTTCGAGTACTGCTTTATGGTACCTGCCAATCGCTTGGGTAGCACCGAGTTTGGCGGCCCATTCTCGATTTGGGAACTGAAAGTAATTCAGGAGGCGGTATCATTGAGCGTCTTTGCCATTATCGTGCAGTTGGTTATGAAAAACGAGGCACTGCGTTGGAATCACGCCGTAGGTTTTGTCTGTCTGGTTTTGGCAGTATTTTTCATCTTCAAAAAATAGCATTTGTAGAGGGTTTGCCGCAAGCCTGCAAATTTGGCACTACATATTTTTATATTTTGCAAAAAAATCACTACTTTTGCACTCAATTATAAAATCGAAAATTAGCCCAATATTATGAATATCGAACAACACATTTCAACCATCGTCAAGGGTGTCGTAGAGTCACTCTATGGCGAAGTAGCCGATTCGCAGATACAACTCCAAAAGACACGAAAGGAGTTCGAGGGAGATTATACGCTTGTGGTCTTTCCACTCGTAAAGATGGCTCGCAAATCGCCCGAGGCGGTTGCCAACGAAATCGGCGAGAAGATTGTAGCCACAGCTGCCGAATTCAGTGCATTCAACGTAATCAAAGGTTTTCTCAACCTTTCGCTTGCCGAGTCGTTCTGGCAGGCACGTTTTGCAGAGATTCGCAGTTGCGAGAATTACGGCGTGGCAGAGCCATCGGGTCGTACGATTATGATTGAATACTCGTCGCCAAATACCAACAAGCCTCTGCACCTTGGCCACATTCGCAACAATCTGCTCGGCTATTCGGTTGCCCAGATTCTCAAAGCCAACGGACACAATGTTATCAAGGCAAACCTCGTAAACGACCGTGGTATCCACATCTGTAAGTCGATGGTTGCTTGGCAACTCTATGGCAATGGCGAGACTCCCGAGTCGAGCGGGAAGAAGGGTGACCACCTTGTAGGTGATTACTATGTAGAGTTCGACAAGCACTACAAGGCGGAGATTCGTCAGCTCGTCGAGGGTGGAATGAGCGAGGAGCAGGCAAAGCGTGAGGCTCCTATTATGCTCAAAGCCCAAGAGATGTTGCGTCGTTGGGAGGCAAAAGACGAGGATGTCCGTGCGTTGTGGGAGAAGATGAACGGTTGGGTCTATGAGGGCTTCGATGTTACCTATAAGGCTCTGGGTGTCGATTTCGACAAGATTTACTACGAGTCGCAGACCTATCTGCTCGGTAAGTCGATTGTTCAGGAGGGTCTCGATAAGGGTCTGTTCTTCCGCAAGGAGGATGGCTCGGTATGGATTGACCTTACGGCTGACGGTTTGGATGAGAAGTTGCTGTTGCGTGGCGATGGCACCTCGGTATATATGACACAGGATTTGGGTACTGCATTGAAGCGTTTCGACGAGGACTCGCTCAACGGCATTATCTACGTAGTAGGTAACGAGCAGAACTACCACTTCCAAGTGCTGAAACTTATCCTCAAAAAGTTGGGTCACGAGTGGAGCGACGATATCTATCACCTCTCCTATGGTATGGTAGAGCTCCCGGAGGGCAAGATGAAGTCGCGCGAAGGAACTGTTGTCGATGCCGACGACTTGGTTGCCGATATGATTCAGACTGCACGCGAAATGTCCACCGAGTTGGGCAAGTTGGAGGGCTGTTCGGCAGAGGAGGCTGACCAAATCTGTTCGATGGTCGGTTTGGGTGCGTTGAAGTACTTCATTTTGAAGGTCGATCCAAAGAAGACAATGTTGTTCGACCCTCGCGAATCGATCGATTTCAATGGCAATACAGGCCCATTTATTCAATACACGCACGCACGCATCTGTTCGGTGTTGCGTAAGGCGGAGGAGGCTGCAATCGACTACGCATCGGAGGTCGTTGCCCCATATTTGCCAGAGGAGATAGAGTTGGTAAAGATGTTGTGTGACTACCCTGCTATCATTCGCACCGCGGGCGATAACTTTGCCCCATCGGTCATTGCAGCATACGCATACGAACTCTGCAAGATGTATAACGGCTACTACCACGACCACTCGATTATGCGAGAGGAGAACGAGGCGGTACGTCGCTATCGTCTGCAACTCTCAGAGCAGGTTGCACAGACCATTGCAAGTGCGATGAAGTTGCTTGGTATCGAAGTTCCACAACGAATGTAATTTCATTATGTCGGGTTCAAACTTTGTTGATTACGTAAAGATATTTGCTCGTTCGGGTCACGGAGGAGCAGGCTCGGCACACTTCCGTCGTGA
>JAZRCC010000281.1:0-1914 GCA_045635405.1 Alistipes sp. | reverse complement strand
CGCATCGTTGGGAGAGTTCGAGCAGGGACGACCTATCATCGAACGCATCCGTGAGTTGAAGCCCGACCACAAGATTTTGCTTACGTTCTACTCGCCTTCGGGCTACGAGATTCGCAAGAATTATGCGGGAGCCGATTACGTCTGCTATATCCCTGCCGATTTGCCCCATCTCGTAAAGCGTTTTCTCGATATTGCCCACCCCGAAATGGCGATTTTCGTAAAGTATGAGTTCTGGCTCAATATGTTGTCGGAGATGAAGGCTCGTTCGATGAGGGTCTTTCTCGTGTCGGCAATTTTCCGCAGCAACTCCGTATTTTTCCGTCCTTGGGGCGAGTTGTGGCGTGTGGCTCTCGATACCTACGAAACGATATTTGTTCAGGACGAGGCTTCGCAGCGATTGCTTGCAGGTCTGGGCTACGACAATGTTGTTGTTGGTGGCGATACCCGTTTCGACCGTGTGGCAGAGATTGCCCGCAATAGCCACAAAATCGAACTCGTAGAGCGGTTTAAGGGCAATTTGCGTCTCTTTGTTGCAGGCTCGACTTGGGGCCCCGACGAGGAGATTTTGCTGGATATTATCGAGTCCAATCCCGAGATAAAGTTCGTAATTGCACCTCACGAGATGGAGCAGGAGCGTATCGCTGCACTGCAAAGCCGCGTAACATACCGAGCATTGCGATATACGGAGTATGTCGAGCGGGCAGACGATGCAGCAGTCGCATCGGCACAGGTCTTGATTTTGGATACGGTCGGCATTCTCTCGTCGGTATATAGCTATGCCGAGTGGGCATATATTGGAGGCGGTTTCGGCGTTGGTATTCACAACACGCTCGAAGCGGCAACTTTCGGTCTGCCTTTGGCATTTGGCCCCAACTATCAACGCTTCAAGGAGGCTTGTGATATGATATCGATTGGCGTTGCTTCGTCGGTGAACGATGCCGAGTCGTTGCGAGCGTGGTTTGAACCACTACGCGACGATGCTGCACTGTTGGCAGAGCGTTCAATGCGTATTCGCGAATATACGGTAAAGCACCAGGGTGCAACCGATATCTTTGTAAAGTCGGTTATTTCGTAGTTTGCAGATACCCCCGATTAGAGTTCGATTTGCTATGTCACTGCCATCTATCCGCTCCAACTTCTTATACAAAGCTCTGCTGACAATATCAACCTATGTTGTCAGCTTTGTGACCTTTCCATACGTTTCGAGAACGTTGGGAGTCGAGCGGGTTGGTCTTGTGAATTTTGTCGATAACACGGTTAGCTACTTTATGCTCTTTGCGGCGTTGGGCGTAGTGCTGCTCGGTACTCGTGAGGTGGCAATGGCTCGCGATGACAGAGAGGAGCGTTCGCGTGTATTCTGCTCCGTATTGGGACTCAATATGCTCTTTACGGTGATTACGCTGATTGTCTATGCGGCGGTTGTGTTGTCGGTCGAGCGGTTTGCTGTCAATGCCACGCTCTTTTGGATTGGTGCAGCAAAGATTCTCTTTACGACATTCCTCGTAGAGTGGCTATATACGGGTTTGGAGAACTTTCGCTACATTACATTGCGAAGTTTGGTAATCAAACTGCTATATGTGGTTGCTGTATTTCTGTTTGTCCGTTCGAGTGACGACTACTTCCTCTACTTTGTTATGACGGTGATGACCGTTGTGGCAAATGCTCTGATAAATATCCTCTATGCCAAGAACTTCGTTACGTTGAGATGGCGTTATCTGCTCGACATAAAACGATACTTCCGAGAGGATATAATGCTCGGCATATATAGCATTATGACCTCGATGTATATTACGTTCAACGTGATGTACCTCGGTTTGGTTGCCGATAATGTTCAGGTGGGTTACTATACGACCGCATTCAAACTCTATACGATAATGATGGGCCTCTTCTCCTCCTATACGAGTGTGATGATGC
>JAZRCC010000280.1:0-3414 GCA_045635405.1 Alistipes sp. | reverse complement strand
ACTGCTTATTAACCATCCACAAGTCGAATTGGCGTTTGTTCACTCGACGAGCAATGCTGGCAACCTTATTAGCGACATCCACGGCGGTATGGTCGGCGAGATTGATTTGCGATTTTCGGCAGAGTACGATTTGTCGCAGATTGATTTGCTCTACATCTGCTCGGCACACGGCGAGAGTCGTCGCTTTATGGAGGAGAACGAAATTCCGGAGTCGTTGCACATTATAGACCTTGCACAAGATTTTCGCGATGAGTCGTGCGGTTTTGTGTATGGTCTGCCCGAGATGCAGCGTGAGCGAATCGTCGGAGCAAAGCGTATTGCCAATCCTGGATGCTTTGCAACAGCTATCCAACTTGCGCTGTTGCCATTGGCAGCGTCGCAGCAGTTGGCTGACGAGGTGCACGTTACGGCCATCACAGGCTCGACGGGTGCAGGTGTAAAACCCTCGGCAACGACCCATTTCAGCTGGCGTTCCGACAATATGTCGGTCTATAAGGCATTTGAGCATCAGCACCTTTTGGAGATATGCCGCAATGTCAAGACTCTGCAATCGTCATTCGATAAGCCGATAAACTTTGTCCCTATGCGAGGCGACTTTGCTCGTGGAATTATCGTGTCGATGTATGTCAATTCGCCACTTACGGCGGAGGAGGCTCTCTCGCTCTATACCGACTACTACCAGAGTGCGGCATTTACGCACGTTGCAACCAAGAGTGTCGATCTCAAACAGGTTGTCAATACCAATAAAGCTCTGTTGTCGGTCAAAAAATATGGCGATAAACTGCACGTCGTATCGGTTATCGACAACCTTTTGAAGGGTGCTTCGGGACAAGCTGTGCAGAATATGAATTTGATGTTTGGTTTTGATGAACGCGAGGGCTTGCGATTGAAACCGAGTGCTTTCTAAATTTAGGAGTTTGTTATGAAACCGTTTGATGTATATTCGCTCTACGATATCGAGCCTGTAAGGGGTGTCGGCTCGTATGTTTACGACAAGGATGGTGTAGAGTATCTCGATTTTTATGGTGGACACGCCGTAATCTCTATAGGCCACGCCCATCCGCACTACGTCGAGGCCATATCGCAACAAGTGTCGCGTTTGGGCTTCTACTCCAACTCGGTCGAGAACTCGTTGCAGGAGGAGTTTGCTCGTCGTTTGGGCGAGGCTTCGGGTTATGCCGATTACTCTCTGTTTTTGTGTAATTCGGGTGCCGAGGCGAACGAAAATGCCATTAAACTCGCATCGTTCCATACGGGCAAGAGCAAGGTGCTGGCACTGCGAAAGGCGTTTCACGGCCGTACGTCGGGAGCAGTTGCTGCAACCGATAATCCGTCGATTGTAGCACCGTTCAATCGAACACCGAATGTTGAGTTCGCTCCGTTGAACGATTTGTCGGCTGTCGAAGCGAAGTTGCGTAGCGGAGAGTTTTGTGCCGTAATTGTTGAGGGTATTCAGGGCGTTAGCGGAATTTATGCTCCGACTAATGAATTTTTGCAGGGCATTCGTCGCATAACTACCGAGCTGGGTGTTGTGATGATTATGGATGAGATACAGTCGGGATATGGCCGTACGGGTGACTTTTTTGCACATCAATACGCTGCCGTACGTCCCGATTTGATTACGGCAGCCAAAGGTATCGCCAACGGTTTTCCGATGGGTGCGGTGTTGATATCGCCAATGTTCGAGGCTCGAAAGGGTATGCTTGGTACAACATTTGGCGGCAACCATCTTGCGTGCAGTGCAGCACTTGCAGTGTTGGATGTAATCGAGGAGGAGCATCTGGTAGAAAATGCCCGAACGATGGGCGAGATATTGCTCAAAGAGTTGCGTAGCGAGCCTCGATTGAAGGAGGTGCGTGGCCGTGGTCTGATGATAGGCTTGGAGATTGATGGCTCGGCTGCGGAGTTCCGTCGTCGCTTGTTGAAGAAGCACCACGTCTTTACGGGTGGTGCAGGAGCAACTACCGTGCGTCTGTTGCCGGCGTTGAATATCGGAGAGCGTGAGGTTGAGCGTTTCCTTACGGAGTTCCGCAAATTGATAAACGAATAATAGGGGAGTTTTGGGTATGAAAAAATTTACGGGCGTTGCTGATATTGGCGACTTGCGAATTGCTTTGGCAGAGGCTGCTGCAATCAAGAAACATCGCTTTGGCTATAAGCATCTGGGCGAAAATCGCACACTGCTGATGATATTCTTCAATTCGAGTCTGCGTACACGATTGAGCACACAGAAGGCGGCGATGAATCTCGGAATGAACGTCATTGTCTTGGATGTTAATCAGGGTGCTTGGCGTTTGGAGACCGAGCGAGGCGTTGTTATGGATGGCGACAAGGCGGAGCATCTGTTGGAGGCAATTCCTGTTATGGGTTGCTATTGCGATGTGATTGGCGTACGTTCGTTTGCCCAGTTAAAGGATAAGAGCGAGGATTACGAGGAGCGAATTATCGAGCAGTTCATAAAGTATTCGGGTCGTCCCGTATTCAGTATGGAGGCTGCAACGGGTCACCCTTTGCAGGCTTTTGCCGATTTGATTACGATAGAGGAGCACAAACGCACGGCTCGTCCGAAGGTTGTGCTTACGTGGGCTCCCCATCCGAAGGCGTTGCCACAGGCTGTTCCCAACTCCTTTGCCGAGTGGGTCAATGCCGCACAATACGAGTTGGTTGTTACACATCCTCACGGCTACGAGCTCGATGAGCGTTTTGTGCGTCCCGACCAGATTGAGTACGACCAACGCAAGGCCTTCGAGGGTGCCGATTTTATCTATGCAAAGAATTGGTCGGCATTCGATACCGCACACTATGGCGAGGTGCTGTCGATGGATCGTGATTGGACGGTGGATGAGGCAAAGATGGCACTTACAAACAACGCCTTTTTTATGCACTGTCTGCCCGTTCGTCGCAATATGATTGTTACCGATGCAGTTATCGAGTCGGAGCAGAGTCTTGTTATTGCAGAGGCTGCCAATCGTGAGATTTCGGCACAGGTGGTGTTGAAACGAATGCTTGAAACATTGGAGTAGCGAGTGTAGCATTATGGGAAAATTAGCAGATATAAAGGTTGTCAAAATTGGTGGCAATGTAATCGATAACGAGGAGGCGTTGCAGCAGTTTGTCAAAGATTTTGCTGCTTTGCCATCGCCAAAGATACTTATTCACGGTGGTGGCCGTTTGGCTACGCGTATGTGCGAGAAGTTGGAGATTCCGCAACAGATGATTGAGGGGCGCCGCAAGACCGATGCCGCCACGCTCGATGTTGTTACGATGGTCTATGCCGGTTTGGTAAATAAGCGAATTGTCGCAGCGTTGCAGGCAGAGGGGTGTCGTGCCGTAGGTTTGTCGGGTGCCGATGCCGATGTAGTGCGTGCAAAGCGTCGTCCGTCGCAACCTATCGACTATGGCTTTGTGGGCGAT
>JAZRCC010000279.1:0-2998 GCA_045635405.1 Alistipes sp. | reverse complement strand
CAACGGTGATCTGGGTGGAACTTCGACGAAGCATCGAGACGGTACGAAGCCGATGCAAATACTCGGTTGTCGAAGTCGTACTGAGCACGGAGGAAGTAACCCTCGTTGTTGTACGAACCATACGACGACGAAGCCGACTGGTTATCAACAACCAAACCATCGAGCTCGTTGTTGTCGTAAGAGAACATCTTTGACTTGGTGCCACTCAAGCTGTATGACTTGATGGCATACATCTCGTGACCGAGCAAGATGTCGATGTTGTGCTGTGTGCCAAATGTGTGAGTATAGTTGAGCAACTGCTGCAAGTTGTAGTCGAGCGAACGGCCGTGCGACTTCGATACAACACCACCCGATGTTGCAAACTGTCCGTAGTAAGGGTTGAGCAGAGTTGTCGAACGAGTCTCGTCGAGAACAACACCACCATTGATGGTGAGCTTCAAATCGCGGTAGAAGCGGATGTCAACGAAACCATTTGCCGACAAGGCGTTACCCTCGCTGTTGTACTTGTTGAGCTGGATATCCTGCAACTCATTCGACGAACCACCAGTAGTTCTGCGTGCGCCACCATTACGGCCGTCACCGGTATCGAAGAGTGGGAAGCCCCACTTGTCGTAGATGTGGTTGCCCTTTGCATCGCGGATATAGATAGGGTAGATAGGTGCAGTCTGAACGGCAGTAGCAAATACATTACCACCATCGCTCTCACCCTCGCTATTCTCACCACTATGCCAGTCGAAGTGTGTGTAAGAGAAGTTACCACCAATCTTCAACCACTTCTTAGCCTGGTAGTCGGCACGCAAACGAGCTGTGTAACGCTCCATACGAGAGCCGTCGATGATACCGTTGTTGTCCAAGTAACCGAACGATGCGAAGAAGTTGGTCTTGTCACCAGCAGCCGAAGCGTTGATGTTGTACTCCTGACGGAACGAGTTCTTGTAGAGTGCGTCCAACCAATCGTCAGGCTGCAACCAGAACTGATTGCCATCTGCGTCGGTGATCAAGCGACCTGGAGTAGCGTGTGGGTTCAAACGACCATTCGAACCGATGAGGTTCTGACCTGCAGGTACTGTCATCACATTGTAACCCAAACCTCCTGGGTCGTTCGATGTGAGCAGTGCGCTTGCAGCCTGGTAAGCAGCATCCTTGTCGAAGTTGTTACCACGGTAGTAGTCGTAGAGTGAACGGTAGTGCAACTCGTAGTACTCACCTGGATCGTTTACATAGTCGTAGGTCTGCAAAGCACGCTGGTTGACACCCCACTTAGCATCGAAGTTGATGCTTGCGTCGCCAGACTTAGCACGCTTTGTAGTCACCATAATCACACCGTTAGCACCACGAGCACCATAGAGGGCGTTCGAAGCTGCATCCTTCAATACCGAGATAGACTCGATATCGGCGGTGTTGATGTTGTTGATATCGCCCGAGTAAGGGATACCATCGACAACCCACAATGGCTCGGTTCCTGCGTTCATCGAACCGATACCACGCACCATAATGCTTGGGGTGCTACCTGGGCGACCCGAAGCTGATGCAGTCTGCATACCCGCAACCTTACCCACGAGGGCATTTGCGACATTCGAAGACTGTGTCTTGGCGAGGTCGTCAGAGCTGATAACCGAAGCCGAACCGGTGAAGGCCTCCTTCTTGGCCTCACCGAAGGCTACGACGATGACATCGTCGATGGCTTTCGACGCCTCCTTCAACGAGACATTGAGGAGAGTCTTGCCTGCGATCTCCAATTTGGCATCTTCGTAACCGATGAACGACACAACCAACGAGCCGTTGGCTGGCGCCTCCAAGGTATATTTACCCTGCAGGTCGGTCGAAGTACCGATTGTGGTACCCTCTACCACTACGGTTGCACCGATTACTGGTGACCCATCTGGGCCAGTAACGGTACCCGTAATCTGTCTATTCTGTGCAAACAACGCAGTGCAAGCGAACAGAACAGCAGCAACTGATAGTACAATTTTTTTAACCATAAGCATAAATTTTATTATAAATAAATTTAAACAAATTTTCGCTATTCTGCGCAAAGATAGTAATTGTTAATGTGAGCGCCAAATATTTTATGGATAAAAATGCGCCATAATGACAATTGTTTAGTAATTTTTGTAGATTTGCTTACAATTTGAAACCAAAATGGGTGCAAGTTGTTACAGTTAAAATGAAAAAATTTTAATAATTGACCTGAATTTTCGACTTTCTGAGAGGTAAAATCGGCTTTGTAGCGCGGTGAGAGTGGCAAATTGGCCAATTTTTGTAGTCGCAAATTTGTGTCAAAACCGCCTACTTGAAAATTTTTATACCAGCGAGAGCCCTCGTTGGTTAATATGTGGCGAATGTTGCCAAATTTGGTCGGAAATAGGGTGCAAAACTTCGATATTTGACGCTTGGTAAAATATGTTGTTTGTTGGCTTTCGGTCTGCTATCTCCAAATTGATATGGAATAAATATGCAGATATGCAGGTGCGTATGCAAATTTGTGCATATCTGCAAAAAGTATTATCTTTGCTTTTGGATTTAACCAAAAAACGGAGGATATGTTGTTCGATAAGTTTCTGCATAGGCGGCGTAAAAATGTGGCTTTGGCCCTATCGAGTGGAGGCCCGAGGGGTTTTGCTTATATTGGAGCATTGGAGGAGCTGGAGGCTCGAGGCTATAGTGTAAAGTCGATAGCTGGCACCTCGATTGGCTCGCTCGTGGGTGGTGTTTATGCTGCGGGAGGGCTGTCGCAATTCAAGGAGTGGCTCTTCACGCTCGACACTTGGAAGGTGGTGTCGCTGATGGATATCTCCTTGTCGCTCAACTCCTTTGTTAAGGGTGACCGCATTATCGAGGCGATGAAGGAGGTGGTTCCTGATGTGTTGATTGAGGAGTTGCCAATTCCTTACTGCGCCATAGCTACCGACCTGAATACGGGTGAGGAGGTGGTCTTCGACAAGGGAAATCTCTTCGATGCTATCCGAGCCTCGATGTCGATACCGTCGATGTTTCG
>JAZRCC010000278.1:0-4476 GCA_045635405.1 Alistipes sp. | reverse complement strand
AATGTTGTGGCGTCGTCGGGGACATCGCTTACGATAGAGCAGGTCAGATTGCTGCGACGCTTTACGAATAACATCACATTCATATACGATGGCGATGCTGCCGGACAGAAGGCGGCTCGGCGAGGTGTCGATATCGCTTTAGCGGAGGATATGAACGTCCGTGTTGTACTGCTGCCCGAAGACGAAGATCCCGATACGTTTGCTCGGGCACATAGTGTTACCGAGGTGCAGAACTATATTGCGGAGGGTGCTGAGAACTTCATTACGTTTAAGGCAAAACTTCTGCTGAAAGATGCCTCTAACGACCCGATTAAGCGTTCGGCGGTGGTGACCGATATGGTGCACTCCATATCGCTTATTCCAGATGATATCAAACGCTCGATGTTTATCAAAGAGTGTTCGCGTTTGATGGATGTAGATGAAAATCTGCTCATCTCGCAAGTCGCTGCAAAACGCTTGTCCAAAATTGAGGGTAAAGAGGGCCGAGAGTTCGCCAAACGCCAGAGTACGTATGGTCGCAACCGAGTGAATGCCACCAATTTGCCAACGTCCAATTTGTCAGAAACCTCGCAGCGTGTGGGTGAAAATCCGGTCGGAAGCAGCGTCGAGACTTTGGAGTCGGATATAATATCGTTCCTCGTAAAACACGGCGACAAGGACTTTACGGTCAATATGGGTGGAGAGAGCTTCGATATCAATGTGGCAGCCGAAATCATAACACAACTCGATAACGATAATATCACGCTGCAAAATCCTGTATATCAACGCATATTGAATATCTATCGTGCGGCCCTACAAGAGAATAGGCAGCCTCAAAAAAACGAACTTATATATTGCGAGGATGCACAGGTTTGCGAGTGTGTTGTCGATATGATGACCGCCGATGACAACTACGTCGAGAGCAAACTGTGGCAACAAAAAGATGTGCAGGTGACCGCCATTTCGGAGGTGCTTGCTGCGGGTGTTCCAAAGGTGCTGATGCTCTATAAGTCGAAGGTCGTTGTTAAGCGAATTGCCGAAATTAATGCAGAGCTTAACGATAAGAATATTAGCGAAGAGCGTCAAGATGAACTGCTGCAATATATGTGCGAACTCAACAAATTGAAAGTCGCACTTTCGCAACAACTTCAACGTACAACAATTTAATCACGCCCTCATATCCATATTGCTTGGCGACCCTAAAAAGGGGTGGTCGGGTAGTATGCGTATTGCTACGCACACGGTGTGCAAACAGAAAATAAACAGAAAGATGTGTAAAACATATCAAAGATAAAAGAATTAGTTATCTTGACCGACCACCCTCTGCCACAAAACTATTGCAAATCGTGTGCCTAAATGGAGCATTGCGAGGGCTTTTTCGGATATTTTTTGTTGCGATAGTGGTGAGTGTGGATAAATTTTGCTATTTTTGTGGCGATAAATGAAGTTTTACAAATTATAGAGTTGTAGTGAAGAAGGTATTGTCGTTCTCCTCCTTGCTAATGCTTGGATTGATTTTGTCGCAAATTCTGCCGGGAGTGCTCGGTACGGAGGTATATGGCGAGTTGAAACATATTGTCGAGATAATGCTCGGCGTATGTCTTGCGTTTATTATGATTAACGTCGGTCGCGAATTTGAAATCGACAAGCGAAATGTAGGCGTTTATGCCAAAGATTATCTGATTGCGATGTTTGCTGCGGCTATGCCGTGGTTGTTGATTGCACTCTACTATATATTTGTGCTTATGCCGTCGGCGTGGTGGTCGATGGGCGAGACGTGGAAAGAGACTCTGTTGTTGAGCCGTTTTGCTGCCCCTACCTCTGCGGGTATATTGTTTGCAATGTTGGCAGCGATGAAGTTGCAAAAGAGTTGGGTCTATCAAAAGATTCAGGTGTTGGCAATTTTCGACGACCTCGATACAATATTGTTGATGATTCCGCTCCAAATCGCAATGATTGGTATGAAGTGGCAGATGGGTGCTATCCTCTTTACGGTCTGCTTCCTGCTGCTCATCGGCTGGCGTTATATGTCGACGTGGCAGGCACGACAGACGTGGCAGTCGATATTCACATACGCCGTGCTTGTCTATGGTGCAACCCTGCTTGTCTATACCGTGACAGAGCACTTCTTTGGTTCGGAGGGTAGTATTCACATCGAGGTGCTGTTGCCTGCGTTTGTGTTAGGTATGATTATCAAAAACCGCCATTTGAAGGGTAAAGGCGAGGAGCGTGCATCGAATATCATATCGATGATGTTTATGCTCTTCGTGGGTTTGAGTATGCCACTCGTGAGTGCGGGTAGTAGTGCGGCAGAGGTGGCCGAAAATTCGAACTGTCTGATTGCCAAACTGCCAATGATGTCGGGCTGGGAGATTGCTCTGCACGTCGTTGTGGCGACCATATTGTCAAATGTCGGCAAACTTGTTCCGCTGCTGTTCTATCGCGACCACTCGCTTACCGAACGTCTTGCTCTGTCGGTCGGAATGTTTGCACGTGGCGAGGTGGGTGCCGGAGTTATCTTTATCGCATTGGGATATAATATCGGCGGCCCAATTCTGCTGATATCGGTGCTGACTTTGATATTCAATCTTATCCTGACCGTTGGCTTTGTTGTTGCTGTAAAGCACTTAACCTTAAAGTCGTATAAGCCGGAATAGGTCTAAAAGGCGGGATTTTTGCATTAAGAGTGATGTCTTGAAAAAAGATATCACTTTTTTTGTGCATTTACTGTTGGAAAAAGAGTATTTTTTTATATCTTTGTTAAATAAATAACATTGAAAAGCGAAATTATTACAATCTAACTTATAAAAACTATGGCTAAACAACTTAAAATCAGAGATTTGACGTTGCGTGACGGTCAGCAATCGTCGTTTGCAACCCGAATGACACAGGCACAGGTTGAGCAGTGCCTTCCTCTCTACAAAGATGCACACTTCTACGCTATGGAGGTGTGGGGTGGCGCAGTGCCTGATTCGGTAATGCGTTATCTCAACGAAAACCCTTGGCATCGTCTTGAAAGCATTAAGGCTGCTGTTGGCGAAGTATCGAAACTCACAGCTCTTTCGCGTGGTCGTAACCTTTTTGGCTATGCACCTTATACCGACGAGATTATCGAGGGCTTCTGCCGCAACTCTATCGAGAGCGGTCTGGGCATTATGCGTATCTTCGACTGTTTGAACGATGTGGATAATGTTAAATCGACAATCAAATACGTTAAGAAGTATGGCGGTATTGCCGATTGTGCTGTTTGTTATACGGTCGATCCAAAGTATCCAAAACTCTCGTTGTGGGACAAAATCAAGGGCAAGAAGAACCCTGCACAGGTCTTTACCGATGACTATTTCGTAGGCAAAGCAAAGGAGTTGGCAGCGTTGGGTGCCGATATGATTACTATCAAGGATATGTCGGGTCTTATTCCTCCACAGCGTGTAAGCGGCTTGGTTCGCAAATTGAAGGCTGCCGTTAATATCCCTGTCGATTTCCATACACACTGTACCCCTGGTTATGGCTTGGCATCGGTATATGCAGCCATTGCAGCGGGTGTAGATGTTGTTGATACAAACTGCTGGTGGTTTGGTGGTGGTACGGGTGCTCCTGCATTGGAGTTGGTGTACCTCTTCTGCCAAAAGCTGGGCATCGATATCGGTGTGAATATGGAGGCTGTTGCAAAGATTAACGAGTGTCTGAAAGATATCCGTACACAGTTGAACGTATCGGTATTCGGTGCCGATAAACCTGCTCCAAAACCATTCAACCCAATGGTTGATGCAACCCCTGCCGAGGTTGAGCAGCAGTTGGAGCGTGCCGTTAAGGCCGCACAGGCTGACGATTTTGCAACACTGCTCGATGCAGCACAGCGTATCGAGGCATACTTCGGCTTCCCAGCTCCTAACAAACTCGTTCAGGAGGCGGAGATTCCTGGCGGTATGTACTCGAATATGGTGGCACAGTTGCAGGCTTTGAAGGCCGAGGATATCTTGCCACGTTCGATGGAACTTATCCCAAGCGTTCGTCTGTCGGCAGGTTTGCCACCGTTGGTAACCCCAACATCGCAGATTGTCGGTGCACAGGCTGTAAACTGTGCGTTGGATGAGAAGGCTGGTCGTCCTATGTACACCACAAAGAACAACCAGTTTGTAAACCTCGTTAAGGGTGAATATGGTAAGACTCCTGTCGAGATTGACCCAGAGTTCCGCTTCAAGATTTGCGGTGTTCGCGAGGAGACAAACTACGATATCTCGAAGTATCAGCAGCAGCCAAATCCGGAACTTCCGGAGGCTGGTGGTGTAAAACTCGCCGAGAATGAGAAGGAGGTACTGTTGCTCGAATTGTTCCCATTGGTAGCAAAACCATATCTTACAGCCGTTAAGAAGGCTGCATACGAGGCAAAGGTTGCCAAAGAGGCACCTGCTGCACCAAAGGAGGAGGCAAAGGTAGAGGCTACTGCAAAGCAGGAGATTACCGGTAAGACTATCGCGGCTCCACTGCCAGGTAAGG
>JAZRCC010000277.1:0-5579 GCA_045635405.1 Alistipes sp. | reverse complement strand
ATACGTTGCGTGCATTAGAGGAGGGTCTCGAACACTTCGCAGGTTGTGCTGTCGTAATCTCGCACGACCGTTGGTTCCTCGACCGTGTTGCTACGCATATCCTCTCATTCGAGGGCGACTCGAAGGTTGTGTTCTACGAGGGCTCCTACTCGGAGTATGAGCAGTGGAAACGCAATCAGGGTATCGACACCAACCCTCACCGTGTTAAATACAGAAAATTAATGGAGTAAATATAATGGCTATTCAGAAACCATCAATCCCAAAGGGAACACGCGATTTCTCGCCTACGGAGACGATGCGTCGCGACTACATTTTCGACACCATACGTCGCACATTCCGTCAAAACGGATTTTTGCCTATTGAGACCCCTGCAATGGAGAATCTCTCGACACTGTTGGGCAAATATGGCGACGAAGGCGACAAGTTGTTGTTCAAGATACTCAACTCGGGCGACTACGCTGCCAACCTCTCGCAGGAGCAGATGTCGCAAGCATCGAATATCTGCGAAAAGGGCTTGCGATACGATTTGACCGTACCTTTTGCCCGCTATGTCGTGCAGCACCAAAACGATATCGCCTTTCCGTTCAAACGCTACCAGATTCAACCTGTGTGGCGTGCAGACCGCCCTCAAAAGGGTCGCTATCGCGAATTTTATCAGTGCGATGTCGATATCATCGGCTCACGTTCGCTGCTCAACGAGATTGAGCTGGTCGGCATTGTCGAGAAGGTTTTCGACAACCTCGGCATCAACGTAACACTCAAACTGAACAACCGCAAAATCCTGTTCGGTATTGCCGAGATGATGGGTCACGCCGACAAGATTGTCGATATTACCGTCGCTATCGACAAACTCGAAAAGATTGGTTTGGAGGCCGTAAAGGCGGAGTTGAACGCTCGTAGTATCGACGACGAGGCGATTGCAAAACTTCAACCAATACTCGAACTCAACGGCACAACAACCGAGAAATTAGAGACTTTAGCATCACTGCTTGCTTGCTCCGAGACCGGACTTAAAGGTATCGAGGAGATGCAGACGGTGTTCGAGTATATCGAGGCGGCAGAGATTCACCTCTCGACCGAACTCGACCTCTCGTTGGCTCGTGGTCTGAACTACTACACGGGTGCGATTTTCGAGGTTAAGGCGAACGACTTCGCTATCGGCTCGATTTGCGGAGGTGGTCGCTACGACAACCTTACGGGTATATTCGGAATGCCCGATGTATCGGGTGTCGGCATATCGTTTGGTGCCGACCGCATCTACGATGTAATGTCGGGTCTGAACCTCTTCCCTGCCGAGCTGTCGTCACCTACGAAGGTGCTGTTGCTCAACTTGGGAAAGGACGAGGCTATCTGTGCATTGCGAGTTGCCAACGCACTCCGCAAGCAGGGCATCGCTTGTGAGGTCTATCCCGACGCAGCAAAGATGAAGAAGCAGATGGAGTATGCCAACCGCCGCGAGATTCCGTACGTTGCAATCATTGGCAGCAACGAACTCGCCGAGGGCCGTGTGACACTCAAAAATATGACCAGCGGAGAGCAACTCTCGATTCCTCAAAGCGAACTCGCCGACAATGTAAAATAGCAGACACATTGCCGTCAAACGATAAGAGAGGCTGTCGCAACGCTCGTTGCAACAGCCTCTCTCGGTAAAAAAATATAGGCGTATGCAAAATGGCAACTTCTTTTTTTTTCGATTTTTACGCCTTAAAGTTGCGTATATCCCATTTTTTTTCGTATAATTGTGTGACGTTTTTGTCAAACCCTTAATAGGAACTACTATAAATGTTTAAGAATCACAAAACTAACGAGAACGAGGTGTACAGTCACGATATCCTGTCAAAATCGTTCAAAGCAGGTCGTCGCACCTACTTCTTTGATGTTCACGCAACTCGCGACAACGACTACTTTATCTCTATCACCGAGAGCCGCAAGCGAAGCAATCCCGATGGCAGCTGTGACTTCGACCGCCACAAGATTTTCCTCTACAAAGAGGATTTTGCAAAGTTCGAAGAGACACTGACAGAGGTTACAGACTTTATTCGCGCAGCAAAAAGCGACTACTTCGAAAAGGAGTAGGTTGCTGTGCAAGAGTAGTACATCACAAGCCACAACAACGAGCAATTGGAGGGTGCAGATTTTGCACTTTCCCGATTTTGTATTACCTTTGTGGGTAGAGAAATGTTTAACGATTAAACGCACTTAAACCGTGAATATATTCAAACGCCTATACGATTGGATGCTCTCTTGGGGCGATTCGAAGTGGGGAGCCTTGGCTCTATTTTTGTTCGCTACAGCGGAGTCATCGTTCTTCCCTATTCCGCCCGATGTGCTGCTGATTGCACTCTGCATCGGTGCGACAACCAAATCGTTCCGCTTTGGTGCGATTTGTCTCGCCGGCTCGATTATCGGAGCGATTATAGGCTATGGTATCGGCTACTTTCTGTGGCAGACACCTTCGGGCGAGTACACGGCATTGGCAAACTTCTTCTTCAATCACGTATTCTCGATTGAGGCTTTCCAAGAGGTAAAGGGACTATACGACCAATACAACTTCTGGATTGTATTCACAGCAGGTTTTACGCCGCTGCCATACAAACTTTTCACCATATCGGGCGGTCTGTTCCATATCGATTTCACGATGTTTGTCATCGCCTCTATCATATCGCGTGGTCTGCGTTTCTTTGCGATTGCAGCCCTGATTTGGAAGTTCGGCAAACCCATCAAGGTCTTTATCGACAAGTATTTCAACCTGTTGGCAATCATCTTTACCATATTGCTAATCGGATCGTTTGTGCTTGTCGGCAAACTGTTATAGCGGGACACTTATGCGTCACTTTGGACTTATCGGCTACCCTCTCGGGCACTCGTTGTCGGCAAAACTCTTTAACGAGAAGTTTCACCGCGAGGCTATCGATGCCGAATACTCGCTCTATGCCATCGAGCCACCAGAGTTTATCGGCGAGCTATTCGACAAGGTCGAGGGGCTTAATGTCACCATTCCATACAAGCGGGTAATCATATCGTATCTCGACGAGATTAGCGACGATGCCAAAGAGATTGGTGCCGTAAATTGTGTCCGCATAACGGCCGAGGGCAAACGCATAGGCTACAATACCGACGTTATCGGCATTCGCAAAACGCTATCGCAGCACGATTTGAGCGGTGCGAAGGCTCTGATTTTGGGTACAGGTGGTGCTGCGGCAGCGGTTGAATGGGTACTCCGCCAGATGGGGGTCGCCTACGACACCGTTTCGCGTGAAGAGGGCAAAGCCACACTGACCTACGAAGAGATTACAGCCGCACGACTTGCCGAGTATCGTCTGATTGTCAATGCCACGCCCGTCGGGATGTATCCACACGTCGAGCAAGCACCTCGGCTACCATACGAGGCAATCGGGAGCCAACATATCCTATTCGATTTGATTTACAATCCGCAAGAGACCCGAATGTTGCAGTTGGGAAGAGCACAAGGAGCCACAACCATCAACGGAATGGAGATGTTCGAGGCACAAGCAGCAGCAGCGTGGGAGATTTGGAATGCCTAACGCACATCCAATACTTGCACAGCAGCCTCGACATCGCACTCACGCACCAATAGTTGCGACGGTATGGCAACGGGATAGGCTGCTGACATCGTTTCGTTGAAAATCTCCGCATATATACCGAAATTATGCAAGAGAGATTTCGATAACTCCGCCTCCAAATAGGAGTTGTATGTCGCCACGACAACCATATTACAACCTCACATAAATAACGCTCTCGTAGGGTTTGTATAACACGAGTTAAATTTTTTCTTGAAATCTTACAATTTTTACGCCGTAGTCCGCAAAAAAATCACTACATTTGTGCATAGATGGGAGTGTTCTCTTGGGCGAATTGTGCAAATGCGTCACAGAGAGCATTGTAGGCAACATTGGTTATATAAATTAAGATTTACGAACGCAACACAAAAACAGATAAGGAGTCGATAATGCAAAATTTTGTTCACCTTCACGTACATACTTACTACTCTATTCTCGATGGTCAGGCGAGCATAAAAAATCTCGTCAACAAGGCCATTGACGACGGTATGCCTGGTATCGCCGTAACCGACCACGGCAATATGTTCGGCATCAAAGAGTTTTGGAACTATGTCAGCAAGGTAAACTCCGACCGTCGCAAGAGAGTCAAATCGTTGAAGAAGTTGCACGAGCAGATGTTGTCGTTGGCAGAGAGGGCTTCGGACGTTGCGGCACACAAAGCATCGCTCCAACAGCAACTCGATGCGATAAAGGAGCAGACCAAAAATCGACAGGAGCTGACCGACGAGGAGGAGAGCACAATCGACAAACTCTTGGAGGAGATTGCCACCATCGAGGAGATGGAGAAGGAGTTTGGTTTGGATGCAAATCGTGCCGTAGAGAGCATCGCCAAGTTGGAGGCGACACCCGACTTCAAGCCCATCATCGGTTGCGAGGTCTATGTTGCACGCAACGGATTGCAGCAGAAACGCGACAAAGAGGATGCGGGTGGCTACCACCTTATTCTGTTGGCAAAGAACCTCAAAGGTTACAAAAACCTTATAAAGATAGTATCGAAGGCGTGGACCGAAGGTTTCTATCATACGGCTCGTACCGACCACGCCGAGTTGGAGCGTTACCACGAGGGTTTGATATGCTGTTCGGCCTGCTTGGGTGGCGAGGTGCCAAAGTATATCGAAGCAGGCGATATCGAGGGTGCCGAGCGTATTGCTTTATGGCACAAGCAGCTCTTTGGCGACGATTACTATCTCGAATTGCAACTCCATAAGGCAACTATCGAGCGAGCCAACCACTCGACATATCCGATGCAGCTCAATGCCAATCGACACATTGTGGAGATTGCCCGCAAGCACAATATAAAACTCATCTGCTCGAACGACGTTCACTTTGTCGATGAGGACGATGCGGAGGCTCACGACCGACTCATTTGCCTCAATACGGGCCGCGAACTCGACGACCCTAAACGAATGTTGTACTCGAAGCAGGAGTGGTTAAAGACCCGTAGCGAGATGGCAGAGGTCTTTGCGGAGTATCCCGAAGCGATGGCTAACACATTGGAGGTGTGCGACAAGGTCGAGCACTACTCTATCGACCACGCCCCTATTATGCCGATGTTCGACATTCCGACCGACTTTGGCACCGAGGAGGAGTATCGCCAGCGTTTTACGCACGAAGATTTGCTGAAAGAGTTTACGAGCGACGAGAACGGCAACCCTATTATGGACGATGAGGCTGCGGCGAAGAAGATTTCGAATATGGGCGGATACGATGCTCTGTATCGTATCAAACTCGAAGCCGACTACCTCGCAAAGCTCACGATGGATGGTGCTGCAAAGCGTTACGGCACGCCTCTCGACGAGGAGGTTGCCGAGCGTTTGAAGTTCGAGTTGCACATTATGAAGACAATGGGTTTCCCTGGCTACTTCCTTATTGTGCAGGACTTTATTCGTGCCGCTCGCGAGGAGTTGGATGTGTCGGTAGGTCCGGGTCGTGGTTCAGCGGCTGGTTCTGCTGTGGCCTATTGCTTGGGTATTACACAGATTGACCCTATCAAATACG
>JAZRCC010000276.1:0-10702 GCA_045635405.1 Alistipes sp. | reverse complement strand
CCCGTGATGAGCAATTCGGGCAGCGGGAACCAGGGTATCTCGGCAACCATCCCGGTGGTTGTCTTTGGCGAGGAGCACCACGCTTCGCACGAGGATTTGGTGAGGGCTTTGACATTGAGCCACCTGACCGTGATATACATCAAAGAGAGCCTCGGACGACTGTCAGCTTTGTGCGGTTGTGTGGTGGCTGCAACAGGGTCAAGTTGCGGAATTACGCACCTGATGGGTGGAGGCTACGAGGAGATTACCTACGCCATAAAGAATATGGTTGCCAACATTACAGGTATGATTTGCGATGGTGCCAAGCCAAGTTGTTCGCTGAAAGTCACCAGCGGAGTGGCTACCGCCATACTCTCGGCAGCACTTGCTATGGAGCATCGCCACACCACATCGACCGAGGGAATTATCGACGACGATGTGGATGTATGCATCCAGAACCTGACAAGCATTGGCAGATGCGGAATGCGAGAGACCGACCGTTTGATTTTGGAGATTATGCGAAACAAATAAGCTATGAGACAATTTATTCTATTTGCTACCGCCGTATGTGCCGTATTTAATTTGCACGCACAGAGCAGCGAGGAAATTCGCTCGTTTGATGCGAAGTATATGACTGAACTCTACCGCGTCTATCCTATCGAGAATATCGACAAGAAGCTTTCGCCCGCACCAAAGGGTTACGAGCCGTTCTACATCAGCCAATTAAGCCGTCACGGCTCGCGCTGGCACTCTGGCACAAGCATCTACAAAAAGACTCTGCCACTGCTGCAAAGTGCCTATGATGCCGACGAGCTGACCGAACTTGGCAAACGCTATCTGCTCGATTGCAAGATGTTGGTTGCCGATGCCGAGAACCGCAATGGCGAACTTACACAGACAGGTATGGAGCAGCACCGAGGTATCGCACGCCGTATGGTGCAAAACTTCCCGGAGATATTCGCCAAAGGCAAGGCGTGTCGTTTGGATTGCCGTTCGACCATCGTTCCACGATGCATCCTCTCGATGGCAGCAGCCGTGAGCGAATATACACGATTGGTTCCCAATGTAGAGGTGCGTATGGAGTCGAGCGAGGACAATGCCTATCTGAAAGCCTATACAGGACTCAACAGTATCAAGGACGAGGCCCTGCCGTTGAGCGACTCGCTCCGTCGTGCATATATGCCCGACACCAAGCCATTTATGGCACGCATTTTCAAGGAGAATAGCAGCGTGGCAAGCACTATCAATGCGAACGACTTTATGTATAACCTCTTTCTGCTCAATGCCATTAAGGATTCGGCTCCTATCGCAGGTGTGGATCCTAACCGATACCTCTTTACCGAGGAGGAGCAGGCGGCCGTATGGCGTGCATCGAACATTCGTCGTTATGCACTGACAGGGCCATCGAAACCCTACATATCGGCTATTATCGAGGGTATTAAACCATTCGTTCGCAACGTCATCGAGTGTGCCGACCGTGCCATTGCCGAGGGCGATTATCAAGCAACACTGCAATATGCACACGACGTAACCATCATCCCGTTCGTGAAATTTATGGGTATCGAGTGCGGCAATCTGACAACCGACGACTACGCCAACGTAAGTTACAAATGGCGTATCAACGAGGTGACTCCTATGGCGACCAACGTGCAGATGATATTCTATCGCAACAAGCAAAATGACATTTTGGTCAAGATTATGCACAACGAGCGTGAGCAGATTATCGACCCTACAATCGCAAAGCCTGCCGAGGGTGTCTATTACCGATGGAGCGAGTTGCGAGAGTATATGTTGGCAAAATCGATAATAAGCAGACGATAAAGAGGTGGCATATACCTATAATTAATATAAGAGTTGAGTGTCGGCTTTTTCGGGCACTCAACTTTTTTTTAATTTTTTAGTACTATTTATTGCATAGTAGTGTTTTTTACATTATATTTGCAAAAGCAAAGTACTCAAAAACTAACAAACAGCACTAAAAATGAGAAGGTATATCACTGTACTTGTAGCAATTATGGCTATTTTTGGAGCAAATGCCCAGAATTTTATCAGTGGTCGTGTGATTGAAGCAACGAAATCTGCGGCGATTAGCTATGCCACCGTTGCCCTACTATCGGACTCGACAACGGTGCGTGCTACGGCTGCTCGCGAGGATGGTCGTTTCACCCTCGAACTCGCTGCAAAGGGCAAGCTGAAAGTCGAGATTTCGGCAATCGGATATGCAACTACCGTTAAGGATATCGTAGGCCGTGGCGAAAACATCGACTTGGGCGACATCGCACTCTCGCAGGGTGTTGCGGTCGATGCTGTCAATATCACCATCCAGCGACCAATCGTTACCGCCGATGCAGAAAAGCTCACCTACTCGGTCGAGGATGACCCCGAGGCTGCCACAAGCACATTGGAGGATATGATACGCAAAGTGCCTCAACTCTCGCTCGATGCCGAAGGAAAGGTGCTGATGAATGGACAAAGCGACTACAAGATTCTGATAAATGGTCGCAATTCGTCATCAATCTCACGCAACTTTGCCGATGTGATAAAGAGTATGCCGGCAGCATCAATCAAACGCATCGAGGTTATCACCAACCCATCGATGAAGTACGATGCCGAGGGTACGGGTGGCGTATTGAACATCATCACCGCAAAGAGTCGTTTCGACGGCTACAACGGACGAGCATCGCTGATGGCAAGCAATTGGTTTAACCGCAATTTCAGCACCAACAACTCGGCTATGGCTACTTTGCAGCACAATAAATTCAGCATAGCAGCATCGTTCTACTACTCGCAGGCGTGGGCTACCGACGACCCTGTTGGCTCGCAATACTCAAAGATGGAGAATTTTGTAGCAGGCAACCCCACTCCGATAGTAATCAACAACACCGACTACGGATACAGATACTACTCGATTTATGGCAATCTCAATGCGAGCTACCAAATCAACGACCGCAACTTTGTAACTGCCGAGTTCGGTATTTGGGATGGCAGCAACAAGACCTTTATGAATGAGAAATTCGACTATTTCGATACACTGCACAACCCGTTGTTTAGCCAGCAAGTGGAGCAGATTGCCTACTACCCATCGTGGCTCGGAGTCGATGCTACGGTGAGCTACGAGCACTCTTTCAAAAAAGAGGGGCATTCGCTGACTATCTCGGACAACGCCTCTTTCTCGCTACCCGCCGAGTCGCAGAACGACCAACACATCTACGACGTGCAGAGCGGCATATCGACCGGAACGATACGCAGCCAAGAGCACTCAACCACAAAAGAGAACGTCTTGCAGATAGATTATCGCAACCCACTTACAAAATCGCACTTTATCGAAGCGGGCGTAAAACACGCATACAACTATTCGCAAAACGACAATCTGCGAACATCGTTCGATGCAAATGGCAATTCGACAGCAGATGCCGACGGCTCTACGCAACTCACCAAACATATTGCAGGTCTGTATGCGGGTTATAGTTACTCTGCCAAAAAGTTCTCGCTGCGTGCAGGAGGGCGACTCGAAGGGGCGTGGTATGCTATCGACTACACAAGCGGCAAGAAATCGGAGAGTTTCACAACGTCACTCCTAAACGTCGTGCCATATCTCTCAGCAACATACACGCCACAAGTTGGTCACACACTGTCGGTTGCCTATACCGAACGACTATCTCGCCCGGGCATACACTCTATGTCGCCATTCGAGAACGAAGAGACTGTCGTAACTCGCAAATATGGTAATCCGAACCTCAAATCGGGCGTTTCACACAACATCGAGTTGAAGTATGCCTATATGGCAAACAAGTGGAGTGCTATGGCGTCGTTAAGCTCTATATTGTCGAACAACCTCGTATCGCAATACTCGTTTACCGACAAAGAGGGCTATCTCAACCACACATACGCCAACAATGGTCGCGTGAGAGCCTATAAACTCCAAGCCTCGATGACCTATCGTCCATCGGGCAAATTCAACCTATCGGCAACACTTGTCGGCGGATATGTCGAGTATTCGATGCCCAAAGAGGGCATTTTGAGCCGAGGTTGGGGTATGATGCAGAGCCTCTCGGCAACAGTTGCTCTCTGGAAGGGTGCAAGGCTTACGCTATCGGAGTATCTCGCACTGCCTACTCCGACAATGAACAACTATGTATATCAGAGCTGGATAACTACGACATCGGTTCGTTTGGGTCAGTACCTTATGAAAGGTAAGATGGAGATTGCCCTTATGGTGAACAACCCGCACCAAACAAACGCCGATTACCGACATACCAGCACAACACCTACGCACCACCTCTTGCAGATTAACTCCACACGTGCCCGCAGTATCCGCTTGTCTATAAGCTACAACTTTGGCAATCAGCGTGTGCGTGTACGTCAGGCAAATCGCAAAGTTCACAACGACGAAAACATTGGCGATTCGCAAAACAAGGGCGGTGCAAATATGTAAACCAAAATAAAAACCCTCAAAAAAATGGAATAAAATGAAAGAGACGACTAACGTAAACATTGGCGGTCAGGCATTTGTCATCGACAACGATGCCTACCAACTTCTGAAAGATTATCTGGCAGATGTTCGCAGCCGCATATCGGGGGGGGGTGATACTGATGAAATAATGGCAGATATTGAGCAAGGAATTGCCTCAATCTTTTGCGAAACATTATCATCTCCCATAATGGTTGTAACCCGTTCGATGGTAGAGCATGCCATTCAACGTATGGGCACTCCCAACGAGTTTGGCCCAAAGAGTGAGCCATACACTGCCGAACAGCACAACGACATAAAACGGCTCTACCGCATCCGCACCGATAGAGTTCTTGCGGGCGTTTGTGGCGGAATTGCCCAATACTTCGACCTCGATGCAAGCGTAATGCGACTGCTGACACTTGCCCTAATCGTCTTCGGAGGTTTGTCGTTCTGGGTATATGTTATTTTGTGGCTCATAATCCCCGAAGAGCCACTATCAAGCCGTTTTACCAAAAATTAGTGCTCTATGAGAGATGAAAATGTAAAAATACAGATGCGAAAGGGTGTGCTGGACTACTGCGTCTTGGCAATCCTCGCTACGGGAGATTCGTACGCTCCTGCAATCATCAGCGAATTGAAGCAGGCCGAGATGATTGTGGTAGAGGGGACGCTCTACCCTATCCTTACACGAATGAAGAATGCCGGCTATCTGACCTATCATTGGAAGGAGTCGCCACAAGGTCCTCCCCGAAAATACTATACGCTGACCGCCGAGGGTCACCGCTATTTGGAGTCGCTCGACGAGGCTTGGTCTATACTTGTTGAACAAATTGAGAATATCAGAAACAAACGTAAATAACCCTATACGCTATGAAAACGCTTCTAAAACACGCTATTGCGATATGCTTTGCTATCGCAGCCATCGGCTCGGCATTTGCAGCCGACCATAGCGGTAACTACACCACAAAGGCGTACAAAAGTTCGATGAATTTCCACAAAATCGAGGCGAGCAATCTGGTACACGTTGTGGTCGAAAACCGCACCGAAGGCAATATCGTTGCCAAGATTCACAACGACTTTATGCCATATTTCAAAATCAGGGTCGAGGATGGAACACTCTCTGCGAGAATCGAAGGCAACCGTCACCGCTCAAATCGTTACGAGTCGACAACAACGTTTGCAACGATTTACGTTCCCAATAGTGGCAAAATCGACGATATCGAGGTCGCATCGCTCGCGAGAGTAACCCTCCAATGCGATGTAAAAGCCAAAGAGTTCGAGGTCGATGCGTCGGGTGCTTCACACGTATCGTTACAAAATATCATCGCCGAGAATATCGACATCAGCACCAGCGGAGCCTCGCACTTCAAAGCCGAGCATATCACCTGCAAAGAGTTCGACTGCGACGCATCGGGAGCATCAAATCTGACGCTGCAAGGCACATTCAAGACGGTGGAGATTGAGTGTTCGGGTGCTTCGAATATCGAATTAAACAACGCATTGATTAAGAGTGGCAAAGTAGAGATTTCGGGTGCTTCAAACATCGTCTGCAACAACTCTGCATTCGAGGAGATTGCCGCCTCCATCAGCGGTGCATCAAACGCCGATTTTGTTGCCAAAACGTGTCGTGCCATCGTGACGGGTGCATCGAAAGCCTACTTCGAGTGTAGCGAACTGCTCACGCTCGACGTTTCGGGTGTATCGCACGTCAAATATAGCGGCGATTGCAAATTGGATATAATATCGAACAGCGGAATGAGTACTATCAAAAAGCGATAACGACTATGAACGAGATTAAGAAATGCAGCATTGCGGGCATAGGTTTCCGTATGGAACGCCCCGCATACGATAGACTTTGCAGCTATCTATCGGCTCTCAATAAGGCTTACGCCTCCAACAAGGACCGCGACGAGATAATAGCCGATATCGAGGCTCGAATTGCCGAACTTATCCTCTCGTCGCACGACGACGTCGAGCAGATTGTATGCCTTCCGCTGATAGAGAACATCATCCGCCAACTCGGCAGTGTTGAAGATATCTCGGACGTGGCTGCTACAAAAGATAATCACACGATAATCCGCCGCCTCTATCGCGATTTGGAGGGTAATAAATTGGGTGGCGTATGTGCCGGTCTGGGACGCTATTTCGACATCGACCCGACGCTTATCCGCCTTGCGATATTCGCACCGCTGCCACTCATAATTTTGGCAGAGTTGCTCCCCGCACATTGGGGCATACCTATCCAAGCGATTTTTGGCAATATTATGCTCGTCGAGGTGGTACTCTATCTCATTATGTGGTTTGTTACGCCTGCCGCTTCGACCGCACTGCACAAATTGGAGATGGAGGGCGAGCCTATAACCGCACAGACGATTGCCGGCAAACAGAATCAGACAGCCGAACAGAGTGCTAAATCGACATTGGCCTCATCAGTAACCATTCTCGGACGCATATTTATCGCTCTGTTAAAGATATTTATCGCCATATTGATTATCCCTGCCGTATTGGTTGCCATCGGTTTGATTGTCTGCATTATAATGTTTGCAGCCGACCTCATCCCAGCCGACCTCTCGGTAGGGAGCATTGGAGCTTTACACTTGCTTGGCGATACAGGGTTTACAGCCACCGTTGTACTCACTCTGCTAACCACATTGCTACCCATACTCGTCATCCTCTATATGTTTATCACGCTGCTGATGGGCAAAAAGGTGCGTGGATGGTTTCTTTTGACATCGCTCATTGCGTGGATTGCACTCATATTCGGCACACTTATTGCAGCCATTTCGGGCAGTGTCGATAGTTCGGTAAACGAGGTTGAACGCATAATGAGTCCAAGCAGCCATATTCAAATTCAACCATCACACGAAGAGATAGAGCCCGACGAGTTCAAAAAACTTATCGAGCAAGCCGATGCCGAAAATATCGACCTGTAATATACCTATTCAATCGATCATAAGCATTGTAGAGCGACATTTTTCGTGTCGCTCTATTTTTGTTTTACGGCCGTACGTCGGCACGCTTTCATTGGCGGTTTCAATTCGCGCAGCCATCAATCTTTCGGGGTTGATGCCTATTTTTGTGGTTTAGCACTGCTTTTGGGGCATATTTGTTTGACAAACCAATATTTTATTCATACCTTTGCACGAATGTATAACTCACATAGTGAGTTGCACCACGCTACAACGCAAATAACAACAAAAAAATAGAGAATATGAATATTTCTTTCAATTGGCTTAAAAATTACATTAACCTGCCTCTATCGGCAGAAGAGACAGCCGAAGTGCTCACCTCAATCGGTTTGGAGGTTGAAGGTCTGCACAAAATCGAAACCATACGTGGCGGTTTGGCGGGTGTCGTTGTCGGCAAAGTTTTGACCTGCACGGAGCACCCCGATTCGGACCATCTCCACATCACAACAGTTGATGTAGGAGCCGATGCACCTCTGCAAATCGTCTGCGGTGCAGCCAACTGTCGCGAGGGTTTGAAGGTTATGTGTGCCACCGTAGGCAGCGTACTCTACCCTAACGGCGGCGAGGAGGAGTTCAAGATTAAGCGTAGCAAGATTCGTGGTGTAGAGTCTCTCGGAATGTTGTGTGCCGAGGATGAGTTGGGCATAGGTTGCGACCACGCCGGCATCATCGAGTTGCCAGAGAGTGCCGTAGTTGGCACCCCTGCAAAGGAGTATTACAATATTCAGGACGACTACCTTATCGAGATTGGTTTGACTCCAAACCGTGCCGATGCAGCATCACACATCGGTGTTGCACGCGACTTGGCGGCATATCTCAAAAGCCAGGGTCACGACGTAGCGTTGCAATTGCCATCGGTTGAGGCATTTGCAGTTGATTGCCACGACCTCGCTATCGACGTAAAAGTTGAGAACACGACAGCTTGCCCACGTTATGCTGGCGTTTCAGTAACGGGTTGCAAGATTGGCCCATCGCCAGATTGGATGCAGAATGCTCTGCGTGCTGCGGGTATCAATCCGAAGAATAACCTTGTCGATATTACGAACTACGTTCTGTTCGAGTTGGGTCAGCCACTTCACGCATTCGACGCATCGAAAATCGACGGCAAGCAGATTGTCGTAAAGTGCTGCGACGAGGGCACAAAGTTCGTAACGCTGGATGACATGGAGCGTACGCTTACGGCTGCCGACTTGATGATTTGCTCCGCCACCGAGCCTATGTGTATTGCCGGTGTATTTGGTGGTTTGAAATCGGGCGTTAGCGACGAGACCACCGACATCTTCATCGAGAGTGCCTACTTCAACCCCGTATCTGTCCGCAAGACAGCAAAGCGTTTTGGTTTGAACACCGACTCCTCGTTCCGTTTTGAGCGTGGTATCGACCCTAATATGCAGGTATATGCTTTGAAACGTGCCGCACTGCTCTTCAAGGAGTTGACAGGCGGTCGCATATCGAGCGAAATTATCGATATCTGCCCCGTAAAAGCAGAGCCTTTCCGTTTCGAGTTCTCGTTGGAGCGTGCAAAACGTCTTATCGGCAAGGATATTCCCGATGCAACTATCCGCACGATTTTGGCAGCGTTAGAGGTCGAAATCGAGTCGGAAAAAGATGGCGTTTTGGCTGTTGCTGTTCCGCCATACCGAGTTGATGTTCAACGCGAAGCCGACCTTATCGAGGATATTTTGCGAATCTATGGCTACAACAATGTTGAGATTCCGCTCCACGTAAATTCGACCCTTTCGTATATTCCAAAGCCCGACAAGACCCGATTGGTAAATCTTGTTGCGGATATGCTTACGGCACGCGGCTACACAGAGATTATGTCGAACTCGCTGACCAAAGCGGCATACTACGAGGAGTGCAAGAGCTACCCAATGGAGCAGTGCGTCAAGATTATGAATCCGTTGAGTGCCGATTTGTGCGTTATGCGTCAGTCGCTCATATTCAACGCTATGGAGGCTATCCAGCTCAATGCCAACCACCGCAATGGCGACTTGAAACTCTACGAGTTCGGTAATTGCTACTACTACCGTCCTACGGAGGAGCAGGCATCGAAGTTGGAGGCATACAGCGAGAACTTCCGTTTGGCAATCGCCGTTACGGGTACCGCTCAACCACAGTCGTGGAATACGAAGGCAGAGGCTGCATCGTTCTACACACTGCGTGCTGCCGTAGAGTTGTTACTGCGTCGCTTCGGAGTCGATATCTATGCGTTGCGTTGCGAAGTGCTCGACAGCGACCTATTTGGCTCGGCTATCGAGTTGTATATCAACAACAAGCCATTGGTACAGATGGGTCAGATTGCATCGAAACTTTGCAAAGCATTTGATGTAAAGCAGGATGTATTCATTGCCGAAATCGACTTCGATTTGCTCTTGAAGGCTACTCGCAAGCACAAGATTACGGTAACCGAATTGTCGAAATATCCGGAGGTACGTCGTGACCTCGCACTGTTGGTTGACAAGAGCGTAAACTTCGCACAACTCCGCAGCATAGCATTTGCAGCCGAGCGTAAGTTGTTGAAGAGCGTTTCGCTCTTCGATGTCTATGAGGGCGACAAACTGCCAGAGGGCAAGAAGTCCTACGCATTGGGCTTTGTTTTGGAGGACAAGAGCCAAACACTTACCGACAAGGCTATCGAGCGAACAATGACAAATCTGCTCAACGCATTCCAACGCGAGGCGGGAGCACAGATTCGATAGTCTGCTCTGCAATATACGCCGACAAACAAAAAAGCACCTCGAAATTTTCGAGGTGCTTTTTGTTTACTACAACGGACGTATTAGGAGCGGTTGAATAACAACATCCGGCTCGGCATCGCTACGCGAGTCGGCAACGATGCGTAGTGCCACTACGCTCTTTTGTGGTTTTACGACGGCACCTCCATCCGCCAAATCGGCAACTCGCTCAAACGTATTACCATCGTACGACAACTCCACCCAACCCTTCATAAAGTGGCAGCGACGCAGATGGATATGACCCGTACGAGCCACAATTTCGCGACACGTCAGAGGCTCGGCAAAACGATATTCAATCCAATCGCCACGCTTGGCAGGACGAGCCGTACGAGCGATGCGATTGCCATACTTTGCGACATTCGCCAACGGAGAACGCTCCTGACACGGCAGCGAGGAGGTGATTGTAACCGTCGGCTCCAACATCTTGTGATATGCCGCACTTCCCGTTTTTGGACTGCGAGCCTTACCAAAACGGCTCTCGAAGCAGATATATTGCGGAGCGTCGCAACGCAATGCGTGACGATATTTCGATGTGCGACCCGTGCGTTCGTCCGTATAGTATA
>JAZRCC010000275.1:0-7739 GCA_045635405.1 Alistipes sp. | reverse complement strand
CAAACTCCTTTGGCTTGCGATATGCCATCAGATAGCACATCTCGCCACCGTTCGACATACCGGTCAAGAAGGTGTTCTTTGCCGAGAGGTTATATGTCGCCTGCAAGTGCTTTGCCAACGCACAGATAAACTCGCAGTCGTCCACCTGCATCTTGTCAATCTGCCAAGGGTAGTAAACATTCCAACCCGTATTTGGTTTTGGGTCGCGAGTTGCCTGTGGATAGCACAACGCTACCTTATACTCCTCGGCAAGTGCCTTGAACGACAACGAAGAGTTGTTGATATACGAGCTGGCAGTACCACCATAGCCGTGAAGAATGAATACGAGTGGTGCATCTGCCGGAAGGTTATCCGGCAGATAGAGATAGTATGATCTTGTAAGACCCTGATCCTCGATAGTCTCGGTCTTGGTCGTAGCAGCACTCGCTACATAGCAAACCAACAGTGCTGCAAATAGGGTTATAATCTTCTTCATATTGTTTAACGCGCTTTAAAGAAATTCCAAACTTGGTTATACACTTCAAACTCCTCGTCGCACCAACCGCTGTTAGCACTCTCAACGCTGTACAAATGCACCTCGCAATTCGAATCGCCACCAACATATTTAGTGCAGGTTACACGACCCTTACCCTCGCGGTGCAACAGGTCGGAAGTTTTGAAAGTCACGCACTCGTTAATCGAAGCGACAGCCGCTACGCTCAACGGTACCGATACCGACTCTCCCTCTACGCCTGTCCACTTGTAGATAGGGTTCTCCGTAGCGTGTACGTGTACGAACGATACAGGCTTTTGGAAGCTATTAGCCTTATAAGTCTCAACATCGATTGCACCCGAAACACAACCGTATGCAGCAAACTCATCGGGCATCTGCATTGCAGCCGTATATGAGAGTCCGTTGCAATAGCTCAACAAGTAGAATTTCGACGCATCAGGGAACAACGCCTTAACATCTGCCAAGAATGCGATATCAGCACGCTTCTCCACCTCGACGATGCAGAGTATATAGCGACCTACGAGGCAATGCTCTGCCGCCTTAAAGTTTACGTTAGGCTTCTTCGCAGCAAGCGAACGAAGCTCCACATCCTGGGCAAGCACCACTACAACAGGTGCACCCGACTCAATATCCTCCGGTTTTACAATCACAGCCTCGTGATTGGCAATCTGCTCGACCGTATAGTCCAACGCCCAATCGCTACCCGTTGGTACATCGTTGTCCGTATTGCTCTTCTCGCACGCAACAGCGAACAACATCAGCGAAATCGCAATATAAAATATCTTTTTCATAGTTTTTTAGTTTCCAAATTTAGCATTAACAGTGTGAGCCTCGCTACCTGCACCCTTAACATAGGTCTCGTAGTTCTCGGCTGTGATAGGAATAACGGTTGCACCACCGTCGCACGACATACTGCCACCAAGAACCTTGATAGGCTCCTCCGGAGTACCCATAACGACAGCAGCCGATGTACCATAGTTCCAACCAATTACCAAGCTATACCACTTGTGATTGCCCCAATCGTAAACGATATCGCAATTTACGATACAGCCACGACCTTCGCCGTTGTAGCTATTGACATTACCGTGCTGACCAACAAGACCACCAATCTCGACAACGCCGTTGCTACCGTTGAGATTGCTCAACGCACCGTAGCTCTCGTTGTACTCGAACTTGTGACCCTGCGACAAGAAGCCGATAATACCACCAATTGTTGCATCGGTAATAGGAATTGTACCATTTACTGCACCATAGTTCTTGCAGTAGGTGACATTACCCGTACCACCTGCGATACCACCAACACGAATCTCATCCAGCGAGAATACCTCGATTGTACCATTGTTTACGCAACGAGTGATAAGGTTGGTCTGTGTCTTGTCCTCGTAACCAGGGTAGCCGACGATACCGCCACAAGTAGGAATCTGGCTGTCGCAGTCCGATACAAACTTAACTGTACCATTATTTACGCAGTCGGTAATATTTGCACCCGAAGCACCCGAAGCATCGCTTGCACTACCGCCAGAGATACCTCCCATATTAACAGGATACCAGTAGCTCTTATAGACTGTTCTGTCGGCAGTAACTACGCTAACATCTACTGTACCGTTGTTCGTACACGAAGTAAGCTCGCTGAATGCCAAACCTACGATACCACCCATACGAGGACGGTTATTGTGGCAGTCGATTGGCAACTGTTCGAGGTTTGTCATATCGTAGTCGATATCGCCATTGTTTGTCGAGTTTGCGATAGGTGCATTAGCTGCAAGGTGAGCCACCAGACCACCAATGTGTGCAGGCACCTTCTCAACCTCCTTAATTACACCAAATGCCGAGAGATAAGGAACCGACATCGTAACCTTACCGTAGTTCTCGCAGTTGGTTACCGCACCTTCGCTATAAGCAGCCAAACCTGCAATCAGACCACCGTACGAAGCGGCCGTATTGGTATAGGTCACATCGCCATAGTTCTTACAGTTCTCCAATGCAGCACTGTTAATTGCAACAATACCTGCTACGGCGAATGTTGCATCACCCGTAGCGGTAGCCACGATAGATACGTCAGCCTTATTTACGACATTCGAGATTGTACCCGTAGCCTCAACTGCCAACGCTGCAAGTGGCTGTGATTTATCGGTAGCAAATACGCAGCTCTCGTCGATGGTCAAATCCTTCGCATTAGCAATCGATGCAAAGAGTGCGTGAGTCGATGTAAGACCGCTAATCGTGCAGTTGTTACCATTGAGCGTACCAGGGAATACAACGCCCTCCGGCAGAGTCTTACCCGCAAAGTCGAGGTTTGCCGTGATTTGAATCTCGTCGGTTGCTGTTGCCGTACGCAGACCCTCGGCATCGTTAAGAATTGCGATAAACTCATCGGCGGTCGATGCAACTTTTGGGAACGCAGCCTTTTCGAGAGTTGTCACTTCGGCAACATCCGAATACTCCGACTCGCTCTCCGAAGTCCTTTCGGTAGCCTTGATGCGAATTTGGTAAGCAGTTGCACCATTCAAGCCTGTGAGGGTGTACTCCTGCACGTTACCAAGCTCCACAACCGTATATTCGGCAGCACTGCTCTCCTTATATTCAAATGCGTAACCTGTCGCCTTCTGAACGGTGTTCCACTTAACGACAATCTCCTCGGCAGTTGCCTCGGTAAAGGTGATAACAGGTTTTTCAAGCTCTATCTTCGTCTTTTCGTAGGCCAAGACCTTAACGATTACGTTGTCAAGATACATACGGTGCTGTGCCGAGCCAGGAGTCGAGCCATCCTTACGGATAGGGCCGATACCGATACGGGCACCCGGAGCCACGTTTTTGAGAACAATCTTCTCGGTTGTAAATGCACGACCCGCCTTGATTGTGAACTCCTCGGCAGGGATAAGCTCGTTAAGCGATGGTGTCACCTCGTAACCACCCTCTATACCCGCGTGTTGCGAATTGTTGATTACATAAACGGCTCCGGTTACAGGGTCAGAGTCGTAGAGTGACTGGTCGAACTGCACCTCAACAGTTGCTACCGATTTGAGGTTTACCAATTCAGGAGTACACATCACACCAATTCTACTGCTTGCACCCAACTTAACGTGACCAACACGACCGCAGATGTACGAGAAGCCAGCCTGTGGAGTCTCGTTGCAGAGTCCCCACTGTGCAAGACGCGAGTTCTCGACAGCGTTCTTCATAGTGTTGAACAGACCAATCTCGATGCTAGGTGCTACCAAATACCACTTCCAAGCACCACCGTTGATAGGGTTTTCGCCCTCTGCCTTGTCAAATGCGGTTGCAAGGTTGCGGTCATTAGCCGAATAGGCCGCCGAGCCACGCATATAGTTACCACCCCAAACGAGTTCGCTGAAATCCTCGGCAAGAGCAATGCCCTGCGGCTCAACCAACTCGGCAGCGTTAGGAACAACCACTGCAAAGTCCAAAGTTTTGCCCTCAACAGGTGTAGATGTTGCGTTGTTGTCGAGATCGGTTACCGCAAACCAATAAGAGGTGTTACGCTCCAAGCCCGAGAACTCGAACTGTGGCGAGCCATCCGACAAATCGGCCCAAATTGAACTGCTTGCATCGGTTCTCCACGAAACAACGAGCTCCTGACACGCTGCATCCTTATAGATTCCGAAGCTATACGCTGTTGCACAATCCTTTGCAGGGTCGTTGAAACCGCTAATACTCCAAGTAAATGCGAGCGACGACGTAGTTGCATAGGCAAATCTAACAGCTACCGAAGCGCCCTCGATTGCAAGTTTTACAACGGCACCGTTCGAATCTGTTACAAATACAGGCTCGGTTTGGGTACCATCAGCATAGGTTGCAAGGACCGATGCGGTATAGACTCCGACAGGGAGGTTTGCAAGGATGTGCTTGCAAGCATCCGCAGCGACAGCCTCTTTGGTCACCGAGATAGGGTCGCCCACCTCGGGTGCAAGGGTCGATGTAAAACTTACCGCACCCGCTTTGATGGCGGCTCGACCATCAAAAAGGAGTGTGACGCTGCCTGCTCCACTCGCCTCGTCATCCACGACTACCGCCATAGGAGATGGGTATGTCGGATCCGAAATTTCGGTACCGCTATTTTCGCAAGCGATAAAGCCGACTCCCAACATCAGGATTAGGAATAGTGTAAATTTTTTCATAATAGTTTTTTTGTTAGTTAAATTTTTATTTTGGTAAAACATCTTTTTCGGTTTTCAACTCTCTATTTCGTCTATTTAGGGCAGCAAGCATTAGGTCATTTTTAGTAAAAATAACAATCTTTTTTTTGTAAAATAACCAAGAAAACTCACCTACCGACTCACTTTTACGAGATATATCCCCGTAAATCTTTACAAAGATAATAAACTTTTAATATTCGCAACAAATAATCGCCTATATTTTTACAAAATCGCCCTATTCCAAGTTGAGCCGACGCAGAGCCATCAGCAAAATAGGATTACCGCAAAATTTTCCGCCGTCCGATTTGTATTACGCCCACAAAAATGACCTTATTCTGCGAAAATCGATTACCAAAAGAGTATACAATATAAAATATATAAAAAATAAATAGCGGCAACTACAAAGATAGCTTCCCTGCCGAGCTCGAAGGGTCAATTGCGACGGGTAATCTGCGTTCCGTACCCGAGGGTCTGTTCGCAAATTGTCCGAATGCCCTCCGCTTCGAGTATGTATTCAGTGCGACAGCCATCACCTCCATTCCGGAGCGAATCTTTGCGAACAACTCTATCGCAACCAACTACGAGGGTGTTTGCTACTCCTTCACCGATAACGGCAACTACGGCATTGCTATTGCCGGAGTTCTCGATAATGATCGTCGTGCGATTGTTCGCTATGGATTGAACGACCCCGGCTATCCAAAGTTCGTAGCAATGATGTTGGTTGGTTGGTTGCGTAGGCGGAGAGTTCTTCTCGTTGAATAGCGACAATATCCCATCGTTCAACGGCATTGCAGAGCTTGCTCCTGTCACAGCGACAACAAGCCATATGCCTATGCAGATAGCATTTGGCAAGAGCCGTTTATCTGCTATGCCGCTTCGCCTCGGTAAGAGAATCGAGCCTGCACAGTTCTAATTGAGCTGTCACACGGTTTAAGACAACAAAAAAAAGGAACGCATCAGCGTTCCTTTTTTTGCATTATATAGCAGCGTTCTGCTTCGAGCCAAATATCGACTACTCGCCTTTGACGATTGCCTGCATTGCCTCATACTGCTGTTCCATACTTTGGAGAAGCTTGTATTGAGCACGCGTACGCACAAGGTTGTGTGTAGGGTATGCCGTCTTGTAGTAGGTGTCGCCATCGATGTAGTCCATCAAGAAACGCAACACCTGCTCGTAGGTGATATAGAGAGCCGAGAATGCCAGCCAATTGTACTCGCTCTCGGTCATCGTAGCACCACGCTCCGAGAGGTAGCCCTGCGTATAGTGGCGGAACACCTCGATATCCATCGACACACGGTCGAGGTCGGTATCGTCCTCGGCACCCGTATTCGTATAGGAGCGGATAGCATCGCCAAAATCGTTAAGGGCTGTGCTTCGCATAACCGTATCGAGGTCGATAACACACAGCACCTCGTCGTTCTCGTCGAAGAGGATATTGCTCAATTTCGTATCGTTGTGCGTAACTCGCATAGGCAGCTCGCCACACTCAACAAGCTTCCAGAAGTTGAGCATCTGCTCACGACGCTCCTCTATCCAAGCAATCTCGGTGCTAACCTCCGCTTTGCGATTTGCCTTATCGGTAGCAAGCGACTTATCCCACTGCTCGAAACGCCAGCGGATATTGTGGAAGCCCTTGATAACCTCTGCCAGAGGCTCCTCAAAGTCGGCAAGCATAGCCTGGAACTTACCGATACCCTTGCCACCCATATAGGCAAGGCGGTGAGTGTTGGCCACGTCGTGCGAAACCGAGCCCTCGATAAAGAGCGACGCTGCCCAGAAGTTCTCGCCATCGCGATAGTAGAGCTTGCCATCCTTCGTTGGGATGACCGTCATAACCTCACGCTCGGGGTCGCCACCCGCAGCCTTAACCTTCATTTTGAGGTGGGCAGTCACACGCTCAATATTATCCATCATTGCAGGAACATCGGGGAAAACCTTATGATTCTTGCATTGGAGAATGTAGCGTGCTCCCTCGGTAACAACGATATAGGTGTCGTTGATAAAACCTGCACCGAGGGTCTCTATACCAGTAACCGGAGCATTAAATGCAAATGCTCCGGCAATAGTGTATAAGTGTTCGTTCTTCATAGCAATAACTATTTTGCGAAGTGGAATGTGAGGCCTTTCACCTTATCCCAATCGCCACGTGTAAAGTCAGGTACCTTAACAGGCTTGCTTCCGTTCTCGATAGAGATGCGGGTAAGCTCACCCATACTACTCCACTCGGCAGCATCGTAAACGTCCATATCGAGTGGAAGACCATTGCGGAGGCAGTAAACCAATCGGTAGTCCATAATGTAGTCCATACCGCCGTGGCCACCTATAGTCTTCGAGAATTGCTGCAATGGCATACCATTAACGAGCTGGCACTGCACAGGGTGTTTGTAGAGCTCCTCCATCTCCTTAACAACCTCCTTTGGTGCAAAGGCGTGGTGGTTCAAGTTCTCGATATCAGGCACTGCACCCTGATCTACGTTACGCAGATGGTCGAGGCTGAATGTATAGCCCTTCGTTGGGTACTTATTTGCAAAACCCGTCGAGCCAACTATCTGATACATACGGCTATATGGACGTGGAGTCATCACATTGTGCTGCATATCGATTGTGCGACCCTTCATCGTACGAATCAACGTATTAACCTGGTCACCATTGCGGCACTCATCTGTACCCATAAGCTCCTTTGTGAACTTACGACCATTTACCGACTCGGAAGACATTGCTACGAGGAAATCGAGCTTATCGCCACGGTGAATGTTAAGAGCCTGACAAACAGGGCCGATACCGTGTGTCGCATATACATCACCGCTATTTGCCTGATTGTATGCCAAACGCCAATTGTCGGCATAGTGCTTCCAGTGTGATTCAAGGTTGTGGATGTAGGCACCCTCGGCGTGGATAATCTCGCCGAAAAGACCTTTGTTTACCATATTGAGCGTAGTGAGCTCGAAGTGGTCATAGCAGCAGTTCTCCAAGATGATACAGTGCACACGCTTACGCTCTGCCGTATCAACAAGTCGCCAGCACTCCTCTACGGTGTTAGCACTTGGCACCTCGATAGCAACGTGCTTACCCTGCTCCATAGCATATA
>JAZRCC010000274.1:0-8288 GCA_045635405.1 Alistipes sp. | reverse complement strand
ATAGAGGGAATGCTCAACTCGTTGAAATTCTAAAACAACCGATGCAAACTCGGTTGCTGATTTAAGTGGTTATATTAAATGTGTAGATAACAATCTTAAAACTTACACGATATGAATAATCGTAGTCTAATGTGGGCACTTCTGTTGGTTTTTGCGTGTGCCTGGATGTTTATGCAGAGAGGGGAACGCCAGCCTCAAATTATTACGACAGCCGATGCGATTGCCGATGGTGAGTGGCAATGTTTTCGTCGTCAATTCTTCCTGCCTTATAATGGCAAGGCGGAGTTGCGAATTGCTGCCGATACGAAGTATTGGTTGTATGTCAATGGCGAGTTGATTCTCCGTGAGGGCGGTTTGAAGCGTGGCCCTACACCTACGGGAACATATTGCGATGTGATTGATGTGCCAAATCTACACTTCGGCGAGAATACCATCGCAGTTTTGGTGCAGTACTATGGCCGCAACTCGTTCAGCCATCGACCTACCGCTACGCCGGGATTGTGGTTCGAGTTGAAGACCCCGCTGCGAAATATCATCAGCGATAGCGAGTGGCAGGCTATCCGTTACGATGCCTATTGGGCCCCCGAAGATGAGAATCCGAAGGGAGCCAAGCACTATCGTTTGGCGGGTGCCAATGTTGGCTACGATGCACGTCGTGCGGTAGATTTTGCCGCGGCCGATTTCGATGCGTCGCAGTGGGCACAAGCTGTTGAGGTTGAGCGTTCGGCGAGCGATTGGGGCGAATTTGTCGAGCGTCCTATTCCGCATTGGCGTTGGACCGACCTCCTCTCCTATCGCAGAGTTTCACGCAACGAGGAGGGTGCTATTGTCGGCAAGTTGCCACACAATGCCCACGTGACACCTTATATTAAATTAAAGGCAAAGGGTGGAGAGCGTATCGTGATTTGCACGGACGACTATTGGATTGGACCTGCACGCTCGTTCTACACCGAGTACATCGCACGAGAGGGTGAGCAGGAGTTTGAGACTCCGATTTGGACCAATGGACACGAGGTGCTGTACTATGTGCCCGAGGGTGTCGAGGTGCTGGATGTGAAGTACCGTGAGAGTGGCTACGATAGCGACTTTGTGGGTACGTTTGGTGCCGACGATGCATTTTATAGCAAACTGTGGCGAAAGTCGGCACGTACGCTCTATGTTACGATGCGTGACAACTATATGGACTGCCCCGACCGTGAGCGAGCACAGTGGTGGGGCGATGTTGTGAACGAACTCGGCGAGGCGGGATACCTCTTCGACGAACGGGCACACCTCCTGACTCGCAAAGCTATTCTCGAATTGATGAATTGGCAGCAGCCCGATGGAGTTATCGCATCGCCTGTTCCGGGGTGGTATAACAAGGAGTTGCCTTGTCAGATGTTGGCAAGTGTCGGCTACTATGGCTTCTGGACCTACTATATGCTCACGGGCGATAAGGCTACTATCGAGCAGATATACCCACGTGTTCGCAAGTACGTTGTCGAGGTGTGGAATCCTCAAAATACAGGACTTGTAAATGTGCGTCGTGGTGGTTGGCATTGGGGCGATTGGGGCAAAAATATCGATAAGGAGGCCCTGCAACAGTGCTGGTACGCTCTGGCGTTGAAGGGTATGGCGAATATGGCAGAGTTGGTTGGCAAGGGTAGCGATAAACTCTACGCCGAGCAGATGTACGACAAACTCTACCACTCATTCAACGAGAAGTATTGGGATGAGAAGCGACAGATGTACGTCTCGAAAAAGTATAAGGATCTGCCCGACGACCGTGTTCAGGCTATGGCGGTTGTCGCAGGTTTGGTACCCGCAGAGCGTTACCCTGCAATTTGTGACTTTTTGAAGAAGCACTACAACGCCAGCCCATATATGGAGAAGTATGTCTTGGAGGCGTTGTGTATGATGGGTGAGCACTCGCAGGCTTTGGAGCGTATGAAACAGCGTTTTGGCGAGATGGTCACAGCTCCGCACACCACATTGTGGGAGGGCTGGGAGTACACAGGTGCCCGCGGTATGACTTATAAGTCGGGTAACGGTACCTATAACCACGCTTGGTCGGGTGGTGGCTTGACCATATTGTCGCAGTATATCGCAGGTATCGAGCCGCTTACACCTTGCTTCGAGCGTTTCCGCGTTAAGCCAAACCTCGGCACAATCAACAAGTTGCAGTGCCGTGTTCCGACCCGCTTTGGTGCACCTATCGAGTTGGCCGCAATTCGCGATAAGGGGTCGCTGCGTTGCCTTATTACGGTGCCAGCAGGAACTACTGCACAAATCGAATTGCCAAAGGAGTACTCGGCTCTCGAATACGATGGCGAGTTGTTGCAGACTCTCGAACTTGGGGAGGGTATGCATAGGGTGGTGTATCGTCCATAACTTTGAAGCTGTATAACAAGGTGATTTCTGCGTTACGCTCGCCCTGTGGCAACGGCTTTGCCGAAGGGTCGTTAGCGACGTTAGAGCCGTTAGGGGTTTTGTTTTGCTGCTTTGCAGCAAGTAAGGTCGAGTAAGGTCAGGTAAAGTCAAGTAAGGTTTTTTCATTTTCGCTTTGCTTTGGTCGCTCTCCCTAAACTCCTTAATCTCTCTTTATCCTCGGTTTGGTGTTGGTTTTTTTGCCATTCCTTGCCATTGAGCGCCATTGTCTCGGCCGTTATAAATCATTAGGGCCGCCCGTAAAAGGCAGCCCTAATCGATTATCTATATAGCGGCGGTGCTATCGCGAAATGGTTTGCTGATACTTTTTGCCGTAAGGGTTTATAAACTCTACGCTCACGTGGCTACCAGGTTCCGAGCAGTGCACACGGAACATATGGTCCACCAACGAGTAGGTGTTTATCTTTTTAATCCCCTTTGTCCTCTTTTTTACGGCAGGGGCGTGTATCCACTCGGCAGCCAATGGGTCGCTGTGCATAACCTTCTCGACCACCAACGGCTTGCCATTCTCGGTGACATTCAGCGTTGAGCCCTCCTCCCAAGCCCAGCAGTTTATATAGACATAGTCGGCAAACTCCGCTTGCGAATAGTCTCGCTGGTTGGTTTGCAGGCTACACAGATGTTGCAGTGCGGGAGTTGCAGCATAGTGCTTGCCTACGACGTTCATATCGTATATACGCATCGGAGCCGCCTCGCCATTTGCAGCGTTTTTCACCTCCATCGAGAAGCGTTTGCCATCGAACAGACAGCACAAGAAACCTGCATCGCTACCATCGTCGCAGATATTTTTGCCCGACTTATTAGGGGTTTTCCACAACTCGCCCGCAATCGATGCAACATTGGTCTCAACGATATTTGGGTACTCCGCCAACCTGAAAGAGTGGTGTTGGTGCTTGTGTCCCGAGAAGATACGCACCCACTCAAAATCTTTCAGCAGCGAGAGCATAGGCTCGGTATGCCCCTTTTTGTAGGCGTACTTCGGTTTGCCCGTGTGGTCGAGTATCGATATCGGAGCGTGCTGACAGATGACGATAGGTGTCGAGTGCGATACGCTCTGCAAATCTTGTCGCAACCACTCCAACTGCACATCATCGACGTAGAGGTCGTAGTTGCGTGAGCCTACAACGCCCTTGTGTTGTTTTTGGTTGGGAAGCACCTCGTTTTTGTAGACGATGTTGTCGAGTACGATGATATGCACATCGCCCACATTCATCGAGTAGTATGTAGGGCCGAAGGTCTTGCGGAAACGCATAGCACCATCGATATCGCTTCGCTCGCTTGCAGGGGTTGCTGCATCGTAGTCGTGGTTGCCAATCACTCCGAAATATGGGCTCTTAATACCGCATTTCGATACAAATTCGGGTACGCTCTCAATCGAAAAACCTGTCTCGTACCACCAGCGGTCCCACGTAATATCGCCGAGGTTGAATGTCAGCATCGGGATGTCGCTGTGTGCGGCATAGGTGGCATTGAAAGCGGGAGCCATCAACTCGGCATAGTGCTTCAAGTCTTTGACCTTTGGGCTGTTATGGAAATGCGAATCGGTGCATATCACCAGACCGAAACTATTGTCCGCAACCCTTCGCAACTCGAAGTCGTGACGTTCGCACTTTGTCGCCGCAGCGGTTGTGCTCTTCCAAAATTCGGGGCGTATGCTATCCATCATCACCGCCTGATAGCCCGCAGGAGTCGAGACGAATACCGTGCTGAAACGCTTGTCGGACTCTATTTGATAGATACCTTTTGCATCGGTTTTGACGATATTTACGCCATCCGACACGCTGACACCCGCCAGAGGCTTGCCCTCGCAGTGAATGTAGCCGACAATGGTTGAGCCTCGCAAGGGTTTTATCCTCTTTGGTATGGCTGCACCCGCCTCTAAACAGAGCAGAGCAAGCAGGGCTAATAGTAATCGCTTCATCTTTTCAGGTTGTTTGAGGGGTTATTTCTCGGCAAAAAACTTGTAGAATTGTGTAATTGTCTCGATGCCGATGCGGAATTGGTCGAGACCGAAACTCTCGTTTGGCGAGTGTATAGCATCGCGACCCAAGCCGAAGCCCATAAGGATAGATTTCAGACCAAGAGTGCGTTCGAATACGCTGATTACGCCAATCGAGCCGCCCGAATATACCGGAACAGGCACCTTGCCGAATGTCGCTTTGATTGCCTTCTCGGCTGCTTTGTAGGCCTCCAAGTCGGTTGGCGAGACGTATGGTGTGCCGCCGTGTGTAGGCTTTACCTCGACCTTTACACCCTTCGGTGCAAGGCTCTTGAAGTATTGCGCAAAGAGTTTTGTTATCTTCGCATCGTTCTGGTATGGTACCAATCGCATTGTGATTTTTGCCGATGCTTTGGCAGGGATAATGGTCTTTGAGCCCTCGCCCGTATAACCGCTCCACATACCGTTGATTTCGAATGTAGGACGCACGCCCGTACGTTCGAGTGTGGTGTAACCCTCCTCGCCTGCGATTGCACCAACGCCGATAGAGGCTTTGTAGCGACGCGAGCAGAACGGAACGCGATTCAAAGCACGACGCTCGTCGGCCGAGAGTTCGCGTACATCGTCGTAGAAGTGTGGAATTGTGATATGTCCCTCGCTGTCAATCATCTGCGACAACATCTTCGAGAGTACCATTGCAGGGTTGTGAACGGCTCCGCCATAGATTCCCGAGTGCAGGTCGGCAGCCGAGCCATAGACCGATACCTCTACGCCAGCCAAACCTCGCAGACCGCAGGTGATAGATGGTGTCTCCATCGACAACATCGAGGTGTCGGATACCAATATAACATCGGCCTTCAACAACTTTTTGTGTGTTTCGCAGAAGCGGCTAATCTGCTTCGAGCCGCTCTCCTCCTCGCCCTCCAAGAGGAACTTCACGTTGCAAGGGAGCTTGTCGTTTGCCACCAACGCCTCGAAAGCCTTGATGTGCATAAACGATTGACCTTTGTCGTCGTCGGCACCACGACCCCAGATGCGACCATCCTTGATTACGGGCTCGAATGGCTCGGTGGTCCACTCCTCCAATGGCTCGGGTGGCATAACGTCGTAGTGACCATATACCAATACGGTCTTTGCGCGTGGCGAGATAATCTTCTCGGCATAGACTATCGGAGCACCCTCGGTGGCATAGACCTCGGCACTGTCGGCACCCGCTTTGATAAGCGATGCAGCGAGATGCTCGGCACACTTTTGACGCTCCTCGGCAGCCTCTGCAATAGAGGATATCGAACGGATACGCAACAAGCAGAAAAGCTCGTCGAGAAATCGCTCCATATTGGAGTCGATATATTGTTTTACGTTGTCCATAACTATATAGTTTTAAGAGTTTTACGTCTATTGTTTTGGGTTGCGTTTAGAGGTTGCAAATCGAACGAATTTCGCCAATGAAACGCTCTGCCAAAGCATCCGCCTCCGCCATCGATTTTGCCTCGGTGTAGATGCGGATAATAGGCTCGGTATTCGACTTGCGAAGGTGTACCCAACTCTCGGCAAAATCGATTTTAACGCCGTCGATATCGTTAATCTGCTCGTTGGCATAACGCTCCTTCATTGTAGCGAGAACGGCATCGACATCGATTGCAGGTGTGAGTTCGATTTTGTTCTTCGATGCAAAGTATGCAGGGTATGTTTTGCGGAGTTCGGTCATCGTCAAACCTCTCTTTGCCAAGTAGGTCAAAAAGAGTGCCGTGCCAACCAACGCATCGCGACCGTAGTGCAACTCTGGGTAGATAACACCGCCGTTGCCCTCGCCACCGATAATGGCGTTATGCTCCTTCATCTTTGCCACCACGTTTACCTCGCCAACGGCCGAAGCGGCATAGCTGCCTCCGTGCATCTCGGTAACGTCACGCAAAGCACGCGACGAACTCAAATTCGATACCGTGTTGCCCTTTTGGAGCGAGAGAATGTAGTCGGCAACCGCCACGAGAGTGTACTCCTCGACAAACATCGAGCCATCCTCGCTTACGAAGGCCAGACGGTCCACATCAGGGTCCACAACAACACCCAAATCGGCACCCTCACGACGGATAACTTCCGAAATTTCGGTGAGGTTTTGAGGCAGTGGCTCGGGGTTGTGAGCAAACTCTCCCGTAGGCTCGCAGTTGAGGCAGATAACCTCGCAACCCAACTCGCGTAACAGCTGTGGAATAACCACTCCGCCAATCGAATTTACGGCATCGACAACCACCTTGAAATGACGTTTGCGAACAGCCTCGATATCGACTGTCGGAAGTGCCAAAACCTGCTGGATGTGTACGGGGTTAAAGTCCTCACGCAGAACAACTTTACCTATGTGGTCAATCTCTGGAAAAGCGAACGAATCATCCTCTGCCAAACGCAGCACCTCCTTGCCCTCGGCATCGTTCAAAAACTCGCCTTTTGCATTGAGCAATTTCAGGGCGTTCCACTGCTTCGGATTGTGCGATGCGGTGATGATAATTCCGCCATCGGCCTTGTGGGTAATTACCGCCATTTCGGTACCCGGAGTGGTGCACAAACCGATGCTGATAACATCGACTCCGCAGCCGAGCAAGGTGCCTTCGATAAGGTTGCAAACCATCTCGCCCGACAGTCGTGCATCACGTCCTACAACGATACGCAAGCGTGCATCGTCGCCGGCTCTCTGTTTCATAAAACGGGCATAAGCTGTTGTGAATTTTACAACATCGATTGGGGTCAGATTGTCGCCAACGGAACCGCCAATTGTGCCGCGAATTCCGGAGATGGATTTAATGAGTGTCATACGATTTTTTATTTTTAATAAAAAAGTTTAGCAAAATTTTTGAAATACGACGTAAATATATTACTTTTATGCCAATTATCCAATTTTTTAGGATTGTTATAGTAAATTAGGAGGAGAGATTATGACACAGAAACGAACAATTCCCGCTTCGGAACTTATCATAAACGAAGACGGTTCAATTTTCCACTTGCATCTGCTGCCCGAGCAAATATCTGATATTGTAATACTTGTAGGCGACCCTGGTCGTGTTGAGCTGGTCGCAAGCTTCTTTGAGAGTCGCGAATGTGAGGTGTCAAATCGCGAATTCCGTACCGTGACAGGCTCTTACAAGGGTCGTCGTATGACTGTGCTATCGACGGGTATCGGTATCGGCAATATCGACATCTGCGTAACCGAGCTCGATGCGTTGGCAAATATCGACTTCGCAACTCGTCAGGTGAAGGGTGATTTCAAACAGCTCACGTTGGTGCGTCTGGGTACGTCGGGTGCGTTGCAGTCCGATATCAAGGTTGGTGAGGCGGTATTTTCGCGTACGTCGGTGGGCTTCGATGGTCTGCTCAACTACTATGCAGGACGTAACGAGGTGTGCGACCTGCCAATCGAACAGGCGTTTATCAAACATACGGGTTGGTCGGAGTTGTTGCCAAAGCCATACTTTGTGGATGCCGACAAGTCGTTGTACGAACTCTTCAAGGATTCGACTCGCGAGGGTATCACAATCGCAGCACCGGGTTTCTACGCTCCACAAGGTCGTTGGGTGCGTCTGAAACCACAAGATTTGCACCTCAATGAGAAGATTGAGGCGTTCCGCTACGAGGGTCGTTGCATCACCAACTTCGAGATGGAGAGCTCGGCGTTGGCGGGTATGGCGGCGTTGATGGGTCACCGTGCTGCTACGGTCTGCACGATTATCGCACAACGCATTGCACAGGATGCTTGCACCGACTACAAGCCATTCGTGCGTCAGATGATTGAGATGTCGCTCGATAAGTTGGCGACGCTGTAAACGAAAAACAAAACAAACAAAAAATAGATTAAAGAGATGAAATTTACACTATCAAGTTCTGCACTTCTGTCGCGTTTGTCGGGTGCAGGTAAAGTAATCAGCAACAAGTC
>JAZRCC010000273.1:0-10455 GCA_045635405.1 Alistipes sp. | reverse complement strand
ATGGATACCGTAACCGAGGCACCTATGGCCATTGCAATAGCACGAGAGGGCGGTATTGGAGTGATTCACAAAAATATGTCGATTGCAGCAGAAGCCGCTCACGTACGTCGTGTTAAGCGTGCCGAGAACGGAATGATTGACGACCCTATCACCATTACAGGCGATAAGTGTGTCGGCGATGCGTTGGCATTGATGCGTGAGAACAAAATCGGTGGTATTCCGGTTGTTGATGCCGAGATGAACTTGGTGGGTATTGTGACAAATCGTGACTTGCGTTTCCAGAAAGATATGAGCCGTCTGATTTGCGAAGTGATGACATCGAAGAATCTGGTTACAATCAACGATGCTGCACGTGAGGATGTTGCCGATGTATTGTTGCGAAACAAAATCGAAAAACTCCCTGTTGTTGATAAGAACGGCAAATTGGTAGGCTTGATTACCTATAAAGATATAACAAAGGTGCAGGACCACCCTAATGCTTGTAAGGATGCGAAGGGTCGTCTGCGTGTGGCTGCCGGTATCGGTATTACCCCTGATGCAATGGATCGTGTCGATGCTTTGGTTGCCGAGTCGGTGGATGCTGTGGTTTTGGATTCGGCACACGGACACACTCGTGGAGTTGTCGGTTTGTTGCGTAAAATCAAAGAGAAGTATCCTACGTTAGATGTTGTTGTGGGTAATATCGCAACAGCCGAGGCTGCTCGTTATCTGGTTGAGAATGGTGCTGATGGCGTTAAGGTCGGAATTGGCCCAGGCTCTATCTGTACAACCCGTATCATTGCGGGTGTTGGTGTTCCGCAGTTGAGTGCAATATACGATGTTGCTTCTGCTATTGCTGGTAGTGGCGTTACCGTGATTGCCGATGGCGGTTTGCGTTATTCGGGCGATGTGGTGAAGGCTTTGGCCGCAGGTGGCGATTGCGTTATGTGCGGTTCGATGTTTGCGGGTACCGAGGAGTCGCCGGGTGAGACAATCATTTATAACGGACGTAAATTTAAGACATATCGCGGAATGGGTTCGATTGATGCAATGAAAGCAGGTTCGACGGACCGCTATTTCCAAGACGGAGAGACTGCAACCAACAAACTCGTTCCGGAAGGTATCGTAGGTCGTGTGCCATTCAAAGGAGCACTTAATGAGACTATATATCAGTTGGTTGGCGGTATTCGTGCCGGTATGGGTTACTGCGGAGCAAAGAGTATCGAAAAGCTCAAAGAGGCTCGTTTTATCCGCATTACTGCCAATGGCGTGATTGAAAATCACCCACACGATATCACCATCACACGAGAAACTCCTAACTATACACGAGGCGAATAATTTAATAAAAAGGATAGATTATGAAACAAGATATGATTGTCATTTTGGACTTGGGTAGCCACCACAATACGGTTGTTGCCCGTGCGGTACGCTCTTTGGGTGTATATAGCGAGATTTATCCTCACGATATTACGGCAGAGGAACTTTGTAAACTTCCAAACGTTAAGGGTATCATCATTAACGGAGGAGAGAATAATGTGATTGACGGTGTTGAGATTGATGTCTGCCCTGAGATTTACAACTTGCAGATTCCTGTTATGGCTGCTGGCCATAAAAAGGCTTTGTGCAGCGAAGTTCTGCCTGCATTTAACGACGATGTCGATGCGATAGTTGATGCAGTCAAGGGTTTTGTGTTTGATGTTTGCCACGCCGAGACAAATTGGAATATGACCAATTTTGTCGCAGACCAGGTTGAGTTGGTGCGTCGTCAGGTTGGTGATCGAAAGGTGTTGCTTGCGTTGTCGGGTGGTGTCGATTCGTCGGTTGTTGCGGCTTTGTTGTTGAAGGCAATCGGCCAAAACCTTGTCTGCGTACACGTTAATCACGGATTGATGCGTAAAGGTGAGTCTGAGTCGGTTGTAGAGGTGTTCCGCAATCAGTTGAATGCAAACCTTATTTATGTTGACGCAACCGAGCGATTCCTTACAAAATTGGAGGGTGTCGCAGATCCTGAGGAGAAGCGAAAAATTATCGGCAGCGAGTTTATTCGTGTCTTTGAAGAGGAGGCTCGCAAGTTGGACGGTATAGATTTCCTTGCACAAGGAACTATTTATCCTGACATCGTCGAGAGTGGTACCAAAACGGCAAAGATGGTAAAATCGCACCACAATGTGGGTGGTCTGCCTGATGATTTGCAGTTTGAGTTGGTTGAGCCGCTGCGACAGTTGTTCAAGGACGAAGTTCGTGCGTGTGGCGTAGAACTCGGCTTGCCTTACGATATGGTATATCGTCAGCCGTTCCCTGGTCCGGGTTTGGGCGTGCGTTGTTTGGGTGCCATCACACGCGAGCGTTTGGAGGCTGTACGCGAATCTGATGCGATTCTTCGTGAGGAGTTTGCTCGTGCAGGTTTGAATAAGACAGTATGGCAGTATTTTACGGTAGTGCCTGATTTTAAGTCGGTTGGTGTGCGTAACAATGCTCGTTCGTATGACTACCCTGTTATTTTGCGTGCCGTTAATACGGTAGATGCTATGACCGCAACCATCGAGCAGGTTGATTGGGCAGTGTTGATGCGTATTACGGACCGTATTTTGGCGGAGGTGCCGAATGTCAATCGTGTATGCTACGATATGTCGCCAAAGCCAAGTGCGACAATCGAGTGGGAGTAATATATAAGTTCGGTCATAATAATAAACAGCATCTGATACCAAAATGTATCAGATGCTGTTTATTTTACTAAATATTATTGTCTAAATACAATAATTCCTCACGCAATGCTTGTATGTCCTTGTTTGGAAAAAATATTTTGTTAGGGTCGCATTTACATTGAAGGTAATAAATACCATCATTTTTATCTTTTACAATGTTATATCGATGATGCCTATCATCTTCAATATTTACAGTACCAATTGTTGGGTGTAGATTCTTCTCATTAATCATGATTTCAAGAGAACATTGTAATGATTTACCCAACCTTTGACGACTTTCTGTTTCTTTTGTTGTTCTCAATGAGTTAAGTAGCGCAAGAAAAACCTCATTCTCTAATTTTTGGTCTATCATATATATCAATTATTTTATTTGTCAAACATGTTACAAATGTACTAATTTTTTCAAAAAATAGGTTAGCAACTTACTATTCTTCGGTTGCTAACCACCAACTAAGCATTAGTGTGATGCACGATACATAATACCGCAGCTAACCTCCTGAAAGTGTGAGCAACCAGGAACAACCTTAACACTTGACTGCTTTGAAATACCAAGTTTCATAATTTCTTCGTATTTTTAAGTTATAGGATTAGTTTGGGATGTCAATCCATTTCTCCCTGCATCTATCTCAATGCTCTATTATCTCTTTGCCAAATCTCTCTACTTCGTAATCTCCCATTATAGCCAATCGTGTCTCAACAGGCAGTCCACATAGAGGATCATATCCCTCTTTGAGTTTTTGCATTAGGTCATATCTAACCTTTGCTAACCAACAATTTACAGATGAAGGTTTTGTTAATACACCATGTTCATTATAATTGTTTCCACTACATAAGTTGCAATAATCACATTCAGGTTTTGTTCCGCAACCCTCAATCTTGCCTATATTAGTGTTTCTCCACTCTTGCAAGCGTTCACTTTTTAATATCTCTGCGACGGGTTGAGTGGTAACATTTCCCAATATCCAATGCATACTTGAACATATCACCATATTACCATCAGGGGTAATATCGTATGCTCCCCAACCTCCACTACATGGGTTGGCATCTGCGGGTTTTGGCACTCTGCCCTCGTTTGGCATATCAAGCCCAACATACAGAGGAATATCCTTATCACATAGTAATATCTCAAACTCCTCTTTGGATAGTCTTAGGTGGTTAATCATTGACATATCGCCATCAACACCCATACACAAGTTGGCCTCTATCTGAAATACAGCACCATATTTTTTTGCCAACCCTTTAACAAAATGGTAGCTCTTTAAATTAGGTTTCATTACCACACATTTGAAGGTCATCGGCACTCCATATTCCGAGAGCTTTTCTGCCACAGATATTGATTTTTCAAATGAACCTTTAATGCGAGTTATCTTGTCGTGAATTTCGGGGATACCACTATAAATGGATATGCCCACCAAACGAGGATAGTAATCAATGAGTCTATCTACTTTGGTAGTAATTGCCAATCCATTTGTGAAGATGTCAAACGCAATCTCCTTTTGATACAGGTAATCTATTATTTCCCAAGCGATAGGTTTTGCGAATGGATCGCCACCCGACAGACAAACCTTATAACAACCAAGTGAATCTAATTCGTCAATCAACTTTTTATAATCGTTGATATCCATCTCTGCAAAGCAACATCTGCCACTCTTTTCATCATCATTGCGTGTTGCTCCCATATTGTAGCAATGAATACATTTTTCGCTGCAATTATATGTGAGTTCAAGCATTACCGAGTAGATGTTTGTATCGGGGTTGAGATATTTGTTATATTCAATCTCTGCGGTTTGAGAGTCGATTATGCCCTCGTTTTTGAGATTAGCAAGGTGATAGTGCGGAGACTCCATCTTATTGAATTTGCTCCATTTTTTACGCATTGCGTGAATCTCATCTTTGGAGAATATCTTTGTGGTAATAAGTCCGACATCTATTAAGACCTCATCGAAAAACTCAATTATGCTTTCGGTGGGGATATTCGTCTTTTGAGATATGCGTTCTATATCTAACACGCCATTGCGCCCTACGGCAAGTACTTCGGAAATAACATTGGCGGAATGGGATTCAAAGAAAAATGATTTTCCTTCGATAAGGTTGTACATCAGTGCAACTTGTGCAGTCGGATTATATCTACCACAAGTCCATTCAGGGCGAAAATAGGTTTTGTTCATCATTGTCTTCTACAATGTTGCAACCATATCACCTCCTATATGGGTATTAGTATATAAACAGAAAGTGTGGAGATGACTTTCGTTTATCTACAAAGAGGTTCTGACAAAACCCAAGCAAAAACAAACGATACAATGCCCCACACCTGTAGTATGTAGGTGTGGACAAAAAATATACCCATACCATACATATACAAGAAATAGGTGTTGTTCGGTTATCCTTTTGCTTTTTGAAACTGTCAGATTTCTTTGTAAGGACTACGAAAACACTTTCTATGTCTGCCTTATGACGACAAATTGCCATTCAGCATTGCAAATGTAGAAAATTATTCGCAAAAGAACAACACCCACGGGGGACATTGTTCTTAAAATATGGAAATTCTTTCCATTGAGTGGCTTGTTAGACATTTAGTCAAAATGAAAAAGATGTGATTTTACACGCTTAAAGGAGATAATTGCGTTTTTTTTGAGCAGAAATCTCGTTGAACAATAGAAATTTAGTACCTTTGCGTAGAAAATAAATTACTATGGGAAAAGATAATATCGTTTTTGGAATTCGCCCTGTTGTCGAGGCTATCGAGTCGGGTAAGCAGATAGAGAAGATTTTTATGCGTCGTGGTGCCGAAGGTCAACTTATCACCGATTTGCGTGACCTCTGTTTTCGTCATCGTCTGCGTATTCAGGAGGTGCCTGTGGAGAAACTCAACCGTTTGACACGAGGCAGCCATCAGGGCGTAGTGGCTCTTATGGCGGAGATTGAGTATGTGCAACTCTCCGACATTTTGGAGCGTGTTCCCGAGGATGAGACTCCGCTCGTAGTGCTTTTCGATGGCGTAACCGATATCCGCAACTTCGGAGGTATTGCCCGCTCTGCCGAGTGTGCAGGTGCTCACGGCATTATCACTTCGTTGAAGAGTTCAGCTCCCGTGAATGCCGAGGCGATGAAGGCTTCGGCGGGTGCATTGGCACGTATTCCGGTGTGTCGTGTAGGCTCGGTGCGTAACACGATTAAGTCGCTGCAAGCGGATGGTTTCCAAATTGTTGCAGCCACAGAGCATAGCCGCAAATTGATGTATGATGCCGATTTGCGTCGTCCGACCGTTATCGTTATGGGCTCGGAGGAGCGAGGAATATCGAAAGAGGTGCTCAAATTGTGTGACGAGCAGTTGGCTATCCCGATGATTGGAGCCATCGAGTCGTTGAATGTCTCGGCTGCGGCAGCCATTATGCTCTTCGAGGTTGTGCGTCAGCGTATAGGTGATATGTAAAAGCCTCTGCTATGTATTATGTACCGCTGCTGTCGGCATATATTGACGCAATGGATAGCGATGACGTCAATAAGTGGCGGACTCTGCACGGCATAATGCCCGTACGTAGGCCCGATGGTCGAGTATGGCACTATATTGGCGGAATGTCGGTCGTCTTCAAGATGCGATATCAGGGGCGACTGCACAGATTGAAGTGCTATATCACCGAAAAACACAATCTTCGCCACATCTACGGTTACAAATATTACGAGAACGAACTATTTATCGATGTCCCTCTCTGTGGCCCTGTATGGGCGGATGTTATTCTGGATAGGTGGTACGAGGGCGATACGTTGGAGGAGGAGTTGAAGCTATCCCCTACCGCAGAACGCATCAAAGAGCTCTCGGAGATGTTTCAGAAATTTGCCGTAGAGTTGCTCTCGCAAGAGTGGGCACACGGCGATTTGAAGCCCGATAATATCCTTATCAAGGATGGCAAAATGGAGTTGATAGACTTTGATGGTCTCTACTCTGCATCGTTTTTGGGGTGTAGTTCGGAGGAGTGTGGAACACCTGGATTTCAGCACCCTTGCCGTAACGACCTCTATGCCAAAGAGATTGACGATTACCCTATCGCACTGCTGTATGCAATGTTGCGAGCGATGATATATGACTATTCGCTGTTGCAACGCTTCTATGCCGACGACACGTTTGTTATCTCGCCATATAATTTGATTTTCAATGGTCAAGATGATGGTTTTGACTATGTTATGTCGCTGTTGGCACGCAATTGCGATGTGCTGGCATACCGTGTTGCCGAACTGTTGCAATCGAAAGAGCCTGCACTGCCACAACTGCGTGACCTTCTATCGCAACGTATCGTACATCGTCGCAGCGACGAGCCGTTGAGTGCCGAAGTTTTTGGTAATAAGTGGGGATTTGTCGATTCGCAGGGCGTAGTCATCGAGCCGATGTTCGATTTGGCTTTCGATTTTAGCGAAGATTTGGCGGCGGTTAAACTCGGCTCATCTTGGTCTTTTATCGACCGCTTTGCCCGCCTTGTAATACCGTGTGCCGACTACGATGCCGTTAAGCCATTCCGTAACGGACGGGCGGTTGTCGTAAAGGATGGCAAACGAATGGCAATAGATAAGATGGGAGCCCTTCTGGCGGAGTGATTATAGCTGCGAGAGAAACTCCTGCAAAGCAGTGTAAAGACGCTGTACGGGCAATCCCATCACATTGAAAAACGACCCCTCGATACCTTCGATGGCGGCATATCCAATCCACTCCTGAATACCGTACGAGCCGGCCTTGTCGAACGGACGATACTTCTCGATGTAGTACGTAATCTCTTCGTCGGTCAGCTTGCGAAAACGTACCGTACTATCGACTGCAAATGTGTGCGATAGTTTTGCCGAGCGAATGGTTACGCCCGTAGTGACAATGTGGGCTCTATTGTTGAGTAGTGAGAGCATTGCAAAGGCTTCACTGGCATCTTTGGGCTTGCCAAGTATTTGGTTATCAACGATAACTACCGTGTCAGCAGTAATCAGAATGTCCTTTTCTGCAAGCGTGTGTGGATAGGCGTTGCTCTTTGCCTGCGACAAAAATGGGGCTACCTGACTGACAGGCATTGTCGCGGGAAAACTCTCGTCGCAATCAAATCGGTCGGCAACCGTAAATTGAAAATCGCAATCGGCAAGCAGTTGTCGGCGACGTGGCGATGCCGAGCCGAGAATAATATTGTAATCCTTCAATCGTTCGTGCAGCAACATAGCGGTAGTTCGTTGAAGATGTTAGAACAAAGACTATTTTATCAAGAAATTCAACATCTGCACTTCGTCTGCAAATGCCTCGACCTTTTCACCTTGTCGGCACTCAATCGTATGAGCCATTCCGATGAAGAGGTAGTCGCCCGTTTTTAGCGTTGTAAGCGTCGATGCCTCTGCCACTACGGCGTTGATATCCTTTGCAAAGTCGGCAGTCGTAAAACTCTGTTTTGTGATGCCGTCAATGGCGAGCGAAATCTTATGCTCTCCGAACTGCTCCGGCTCAATCCAATCGGGCGAAATTGCAAAGGAGTGGTCAAACGAATATGCCGCCTCGCAAGGTTTGCTCTCGCCAATGAGTCGGGTTTTGACATCGCGTGCTACGAATGCAACGCCAATGCCTATGGCATCGTAGCAACGTGGTGCAAAGCGACTCTCTATGTGCTTGACAATGCGACTGATGCGAACAATAATACCACATCCGCACACTATGTCGTTCGAGAAGTGTGGCAAGTAGAAGTTGTCGTTGTTTCGCAACATCGCCGTATCGGGGCGAAATGTGAAATAGGTCGAGTCGCCGTGACCGATATTGTTCTCTATTGTGATGATTTTCATTGTTTCAAACTTTTGACGATATCGTTACCTACCCTACGGCTTGTGCCCTTTTCGCCCATCATTTGACGTAGCTGGTCGAACTGCTCCACCATCTTCTCGCGACGTGAGCCGTTAGGCAGAATCGAAGCCAACTCGGCAGCTGCTTCGTCGATGTCGAACTTCGCCGTTACAATCTCGCGAACACACTCGTAGTCGAGATTTATGTTTACGAGCGAGATATATGGAATTTTCAGAACGTATGGTTTCAACTTTTCGTACAACCAAGCGGTGCGATAGACAACCATTTCGGGTACGCCGAACAGAGCCGTTTCGAGTGTTGCCGTTCCCGATGTTACAATGGCGGCGGTTGCTACCGACAGCGTTTCGTAGGTTGCATCGCAGAGATACTTCACATCGCGATCGACTATAATTGTATCGTACAACGAGCGGTCAATCCAATTTACGCCCGTTACCACAAATTGATATGCAGGGAATAGTCGCGAAAGAGCCACCATATTTGGCAGATTGAGCGATATCTCGGAGCGACGACTACCCGCCAAGAGAGCAATTATCGGACGGTTGTCCAAATTGTGTTGAGCTCGGAAGGTCTCCGCATCGGGCATATCGCCCATTTTGGCGGCGATAGAGTCGGTCAGTGGATTGCCGAAATAGTGTGCATCAATACCCTTCGAACGGAAATATTCGACCTCGAACGGGAATATGGCATAGAGTCGTGAGACGTAGCGACGAATACTCTTTACACGCCACTCCTTCCACGCCCAAACCTTTGGTGCGATGTAGTAATAGACCTTTATATTGCGTTTGAAAGCCCATTTGGCAATACGCATATTGAAACTTGGGTAGTCTATCAAAATTATCACATCGGGCGAAAAACGCACGATATCCTCTTTGCATTGGTCTATTTGCGAGAATATGGTGCGGAGATTTTTCAACACCTGCCAAATGCCGAAAGAGGACATATCGCGATAGTGCATCAGGAGGTTGCTGCTACCACCAACCTCTGCCATCTTGTCGCCACCGCAAAAGCGAAACTCGGCAGCAGGGTCGGCATCCAAAATGCCACGCATAAGGTTGCTGCCGTGCAAATCGCCCGAAGGCTCGCCTGCTATGATGTAGTACTTCATAAAACTCGAAAAATAGTTTTTTACTCCTCGCCTAACAGGTCGGGACGCAACGCTTGCGTGCGTGCCAACGACTGCTCGTCTTGCCATTTGGCTATCTCGGCAAAGTTGCCCGATAACAATACTTCGGGAACTTTCCAACCATTAAATTCGGCAGGGCGTGTATATACGGGCGGAGCGAGCATATCGTCCTGAAAACAGTCGGTCAGAGCCGAAGCCTCGTCGCCAATGGCACCCGGAAGTAGTCGAACAACCGAGTCGGTAATTATCGCTGCTGCCAACTCGCCACCCGTCAATACGTAGTCACCAATCGAGATTTCGCGTGTGATAAGGTGCTCACGCACTCGATAATCGACACCCTTGTAGTGTCCGCAGAGGATGATGATATTTTCGAGTGTCGAGAGTCGGTTTGCCTCGTGTTGGTCGTAGCGAATACCATCGGGCGAGGTGAAGATAATCTCGTCGTAGTGGCGTTGGCTTTTGAGGTGCTCGATACAGCGGAATATAGGCTCGATTTTCATAACCATACCCGCTTCGCCACCGAATGGGTAGTCATCGACCGTACGACGTTTATCGTCGGTGTAATCACGCAGATTGTGTACGCATATCTCGACGTGCCTGCTCTCCTGTGCTCGTTTGAGTATCGACTCGCCGAGTGGTGATGTGAGCAGTTCGGGTACTACGGTGATAATATCTATACGCATATTCGTTGCAGTTTAGTATTTTACCTCTCCGTTGAGAGCCTCGGTAACAAATGGGTTGTAGAGCGACTCCTGACCGATTGTCGATTTCTCGCCGTGACCCGGATAGATTGTAACCTCATAAGTCGGATCGTAGCCATGTCGTTCTGT
>JAZRCC010000272.1:0-3788 GCA_045635405.1 Alistipes sp. | reverse complement strand
CTGCAAGCACTTGTGCGAGAGAAGTTTAACGATAAGGGCAATGCCAAAGAGTCGCACCGTGTGGATCTCTTCTGCACCGCTCCGTACGATATCGTCGTCGGGGCCGATGGCGAGGCTGTGGAGGTACGCTTCCCTACCCTACGCCCAGGCAAGACCTATCGCGTGGCGATGCCCGACTATGTGAGCCGAAAGTACCCTACACTCAAAGAGTCGGAGGGCGAAAATATCGATATGCTGGTGCTCGACCGCATCATAGAGTATGTGGAGAAGCACTCGCCAATTACAACCGATAATACGCCTCGACAAAGGATTGTGAGGAGGTAGTGCGGGACGCCGCGAAAGGGAATTTAAGGAGTTTAAGGAATTTAGGGAGTTTAGGGAGAGCGACCACGGGCGACAAGCGACCACAGCCACCGAGTTTTAAGGTCAAGTAAGGTCAATTAGGGTCGGCGGCAGAAAACGCCATTAACAACCTTTAACCGCCCTTAACCACCCTTAAAAACCCTTATCGGCGAAGCCGTGTGGCAAAGCCACAAACAAAATGATTATGAAGAAGTTACGAAACATAACCCTTTGGATAGCAATATTGCTGCTGTTGGGCAGTGGCGAGGGGCTCTATGCCCAGAAGGACAAGGTTGCCGAGCAGCAACGCATAATCGACAACCTCGAACGGAGCATCGAGCGTGAGGAGCAGGAGTTGGCAAAACTCAAAAAGAACAAGGCTACGCAGCAGAAGCGTGCCAAGTCGCTCGCCCGACAAATCGAGCGACGAACGGCCCTCATATCGACCCGCACACGCCAAATCAGCCGTCTGAATACGGAGGTGGCGGCATCGGAGCAGCGTTTGGAGGAGTTGGCGGCGAACATCGCCCGTTTGGAGCAGAGTGTGCGTGAGATGGCTCGTGCGGCGTATCGTAACTATCGCAATACCAACACACTAACCTATCTGCTCTCGGCAGGCTCGGCTGTGGAGTTTGCCCACCGTGTGGCAGCGTTGCGTTGTGCCTCGATGAGTCGCAGCGAGCAGATTGAGAGGGTAGTTGAGCTTCGCAAAAAGGAGCAGGAGGAGCGGACAAAACTCTCGGCACGCCGCAGCGAGTTGGCGGCAAACAAGAAGAAGCTCTCGCAGCAACGACAGCGTCTGCAAGGCGATATGCGGGCGGCAAAATCGACAATAAGCCGAATGTCGAAGCGTGAGCGAAACGTCCTCCAAAGCCTTGCAGAGCACGAAAAGAGCCTCAATAAGGCGATTGCCGAGTTGCGAAAGATGACCAAGGGCAACCGTGAGGGCTCGACATTCAACGCTGCAACAAGTGGTCTGCGACTGCCGTTGGCGGGTGGACGTGTCGCCCAATACAACGGCAATATGGCGGAAATCGTCGGTACGAAGGGGGCAAAGGTGACCTCGATTTACGAGGGCAAGGTGATGAAAATCTCGCGCAACAAGGTCAATAACAAGTATGAGGTATATATCGCCCACGGAGAGTATATCAGTGCCTATGCAAACCTCGCATCGGTGACGGTCAAGAAGGGCGATACGGTGGCTCGAAACGGGCAAATAGGCACCGTAGGAACGATGGTAAACCCTGCGACGATGGAGTTGCAGTACAAGATAGTATTCAGCATCCACTCGCCATCGCCAAAAATCAAGGTGAGGGCGTCGGCACTCTTTGCAAAATAGGGTAGCCGAGCAGCGGAAAAGAGAGAGCCGAGCAAACTCGGAATGGGGTAGTATGCTTGGCGTGGAGAGGCAGAACGTGTTGCCGATTCGAAGCGGGGTAGAGCGTGTGATAAAAAAACATAGAAAAAAAGGATGATAAGATTTGTCGATACGGAGGGTAATCCCTACAAAATCAAGAACAAACGACTGCTACGCAAGTGGCTTGCGGAGGTGGCACAAGCCGAGGGAGGTTTGGCGATAGGGGAGATAACCTACATCTTCTGCCCGGCGGAGTATCACCGCGAAATCAACCGCCAATATCTCGGTCACGACTACTTCACCGACATCATCACCTTCGACGATAGCGACCTCGGCGAGCGTTACATCGCCGGCGATATATTTATCGACACCGAGACCGTGGCGGACAACGCCCGAATATATGGCACGGAGGCTCGTCAGGAGCTGCATAGGGTAGTCGTACACGGCACGTTGCACCTCTGTGGGCAAAAGGACAAAACCCCGAAAGACGAGGCGGAGATGCACCGCAAGGAGGATATGTATCTCGCTCGGTATGAGCAAATTATAAACGAAAATAAGCAAAAATAGATAGTATGGAGTCTTACGATGTGATTGTCATCGGTGGCGGACACGCTGGCTGCGAGGCGGCGATGGCTGCTGCGAAATTGGGGTGTCGCACACTCCTCGTGACGATGGATATGGCGAAGGTGGCGGCGATGTCGTGCAACCCCGCAATCGGAGGCGTGGCAAAGGGGCAGATTGTCCGCGAAATCGACGCTCTGGGCGGTCAGATGGGCATTGTTGCCGACCTCTGCACCCTGCAATTCCGTATGCTCAACCGCTCGAAAGGGCCCGCAATGTGGAGCCCACGAGCACAGTGCGACAAATCGCAGTATGTCGAGGAGTGGCGCGATAGGCTGATGCAGCAGGAGAACCTCTATATTTGGCAAGATTCGGTGGTCGATTTGACCATCGTCGAGGGCGAAAATGGCAAGGAGGTGCGTGGCGTAAAGACCCTCTTCGGAGTGGAGTTTGCCGCCAAAACCGTAGTGCTCACCGCAGGTACTTTCCTCTCGGGCATAATGCACTGCGGAAGGGTGACTACCGAAGGCGGACGTGCGGGCGACCCACCGTCGAAAGGTGTTACGGAGTGCTTGCAACGTATTGGTATTCAGTCGAGTAGAATGAAAACAGGCACCCCCGTACGCATCGATGGTCGCACCATAGACTTCTCTGTTTTAGAGCGTCAAGAGGGCGACGACGATGCCCAGAAGTTCTCGTTTTCGGACGAAACCGAGGCGGTGCGTGAGCAGTTGCCGTGCTACATCGCCTACACCACACCGCAGACACACGCCATACTGCGTAGTGCGTTCGACGACTCGCCCCTCTTCAACGGCACAATAAAGGGCATAGGCCCACGATACTGCCCAAGCATCGAGGATAAACTCCGCACCTTTGCCGACAAGGAGCAGCACCAGCTCTTCCTCGAACCCGAGGGGGCATACACCAACGAGTACTATCTCAACGGCTTCTCGTCGTCGCTGCCCTACGATGTGCAGCTGCGGGCCCTGCGTAGCATCGCGGGATTTGAGAATGCACAGATATACAGACCTGGCTATGCTATTGAGTATGACTACTTTCCGCCCGAGCAACTCCACCACTCGTTGGAGAGCCGCACGGTGCAAAACCTCTACTTTGCTGGTCAGGTAAACGGCACTACGGGCTACGAAGAGGCTGCGGCACAGGGTCTGATGGCGGGTATAAACGCCGCCCGAAAGGTCCGCGGGTTGGAGCCGATAGTGTTGCAACGCGACCAAGCCTATATCGGTGTGCTGATTGACGACCTTATAACAAAGGGTGTGGATGAGCCTTACCGTATGTTCACAAGCCGTGCCGAGTACAGAATTACGCTCCGACAGGACAATGCCGAGCAGCGTTTGACCCCTCTCGGATACGAAATTGGACTCATTTCGGAGGAGAGATACCAGATTTTGTGCCAAAAAAATTCGATGCGAGAATCGATTATTTCCTATCTCAAACAGACGAGTGTCCATCCGTGCCAAGTACAACCCTATTTTGAAGAGCATAATTTACCCCCTCTCAACCAGGG
>JAZRCC010000271.1:0-15788 GCA_045635405.1 Alistipes sp. | reverse complement strand
CGGCTTCGCTTCCGCACGGACATATGGATGCCGGCAGCTTCGTCTATGAGTGGGGAGGTGTTCGTTGGAGTATCGATTTGGGAGCACAAAGTTACTACACGCTCGAAAGCAAAGGTGTCGATTTATGGAATATGAAAGAGGGGTCACAGCGTTGGGAGGTCTTTCGCATCGGCAGTGCCTCACACTCAACATTGACCGTCAAAGAGCAGAAACATCGTGTTGATGGCGTGGCGACAATGATTAACGTGTACGATAAGCCTGAGTGTTATGGTGCGACATTCGACCTATCACAACTATTCGACGAAATCGACACTGCTCACAGGACCATAACCATCGACGACAAAGGGAGGGTTACCATAAAAGATGCGTTACAAGCAAAACAGCCTACAACAATGCGTTGGACTATGTGTACTAACGCAGAGGTTGAAGTGCTAAACAATCGCGAGATACGCCTTAAACAACAGGGAAAACGTCTGCTTCTTCGTGCATCGAAGGGAGCCAAAGCCTTTACGCTATCCAATACGCCGCCGAACAGCTACGATGCTCCGAATAGGGACTCTCGCAGAGTTGGCTTCGATATCGACGTTCGCAAAAAGGCGACACTATGCGTTGAATTGATTCCGATTAGTTGAGTTTGACATACCGCCACTCGACAGACGTCTTGCAAGTAAGCAAACTTTTGCATATATTTGTGAGACTATTCATATTTTCAGTTATGAGAGTTATTGCAAAGTTTTTCATCCCGATACTGTTTTTTCTGCCAATTGCAACTGCCGTAGCGCAACAGTCAGCCGAGTCGCAGAAGGTGCTCCACATCGAGCAGTCGTCGCTTCGCCCCGTGCAGACCGATGCACTTACGGGTGTGAATATCGACCCGATACAGAGCGATATGTCAAATCGTCCGTGTGCCCGCATCAAGACCCGAATGAATCGTATGACAAAGGCAGAGATTGCCAACGTCGAGATTAAAATCATCGGTGGCAATGCACAAGTGATACGTCAGATGGTCGCCGACGATGGCAACGGTCTGATTTTCGAGGTTACGGCACGCAACAACCTCCGTTTCTACTTCCAACACCCCGAGTTTGGCGAATCGAACGATGTGCAGTTGGCGGTCGAGGGCAACAAGGAGTACTACCTCGATGCGTGGCTCAATCAGTTGTACTCGATAATTGTAGCATCCAATACAGCCGATGCAGATGTCTATATCGACAACACATTCAAAGGCCGCACCGATGCAAACTTTGTATTGAGTATCAAAGAGATACTCCCTGGCGAGCACACCCTACGCATAGAGTATGGAGGTCAATCGCAAGAGCAGAAAATCAATGTTAATAGCAATAGCACACTCTACTACAAACAGAATGTAAACATATCGGCAGGAGCTCCGCAATATGTTGTTCTGCAAATAGAGCCAGCCAATGCGGTGGTTGTAATCGACGACAAGCCGTATGCCACAAACAACGGTGTTGCGACCGCCCTTCTCCCAAGTGGCTCGCACACCTACCGCATCAGTGCCGAGGGTTTTCACGATGAGACCGACACCATCACAATCAGCGGCGAAAAGGTGGAGATGCAGATAAAATTAAAGCCCGCTTTCGGTTGGATTACGCTCAACAACGAAGCCTACAACGGGGCGATTGTATATATCGACAACACCTATGTTGCAACCGCTCCATTCAGCCAAAAATCGGTTGCAAGTGGTATGCACAATATTCGGATAATAAAAGAGTTGCACAAAATATATGATGCATCGATTGAAGTTACAGATGATGCAACCTTAACACTCACTCCGCAGCTCGTACCCGATTGTGCCAACGTAGAACTTTCGGTAGATGACAACGCCGAAATATGGATTGATGGCAAAAAGGTTGGACGTGGTCAGTGGAGTGGCAAATTGCAGTCGGGAGAGCATATCGCAGAGTGTCGTTTAGCGGGTCATAGCAACTCGACCACTACTCTGCAAATCGCAGCCGACACACCGCAAAGCATCAAGCTCGACTCGCCAGAACCAATCTATGGCTCCCTGAATGTGACATCCACGCCGGCAATGGCAGATATATTTATGGATGGCAAACAGATAGGCCAAACACCACTGCTCTACAACGAGGCACTCATCGGACGACATCTGTTGCGAATATCCAAAGCCGGCTGTGCCGACTACGCCCACGACATCGTTATCGAGGAGGGAAAAACCATCACCATCGAGGCCGAACTATCATCGGGTTATAGTGGCTCTGCCCGCTCGTTTGACAACCAGAGTAGCAGCTCTATGCAAACTCCGATGACTTCAACCGCCCAGATTGATATGGTATTTGTCGGCGGAGGCTCATTGACAATAGAGAACAAGGAGGATAAGAGCAGCAAAAACATAACCGTTTCGGATTACTACATAGGCAGGTACGAAGTTACACAAGCCCAATGGAGGGCCATTATGGGGACAACTATCGCCGAGCAGTGCAGCAAAGTTCCAAATGCTTCGTTAGCGGGCGAAGGCGAAGATTTACCTATGTACTATGTAACGCACAAAGAGGCCGAGGAGTTTTGCAAGCGATTGAGCCAGCAGACAGGCAAAAAGTATAGACTGCCAACCGAGGCGGAGTGGGAGTATGCCGCCTATGGAGGTGCAAATGCCGCAAAGCAGATATTCAGCGGAGGCAACAAGGCCATAGATGTCGGATGGGTCAAGGAGAATGCCAAAGAGGAGTGCCACCCTATTGGTACAAAGCAACCAAACGGTTTGGGTATTTACGATATGACGGGTAACGTCGCAGAGTGGTGCGTCAAAGGCTCCGGCAAACGCAATAGTCGCTCGTGGTCACCCACCGACACCACCACCTACTCGATATGTGGCGGCAGTTGGATGGATGCTGCCAAATCGTGCAAATTGGGAACACCTTGCAGCAGCAGTGCAGATGGCAGCCAAGCCTATATCGGGTTTAGAGTTGTTATGGAGATACACTCTTTGCGATAGGCAACTCGGCAATAGTACGATATTATGCAGATGAGAGAGCAAAATATTCGGCTCAAAGTGAATAATGAGAGATATTTTTGTTATATTTGCAATCAGGAAGTGCGTAAAATAAATTTTTAACTCCAAAATATTCAGCATTATGAAGAAGATTTTTGTACTTATGTTGGCAGCAATGGTGGGTATCTCATCAGTGAATGCTATCAATCCTGCAAAGGACGCAAAGAAAGAGGGTAAAAAACTTATGAGCGATGGTTGGAAATCGGCTCCTGGCAAGTTGCCAATCGTTACACAGCTCGAACAGGCCTACACCAAGCAGTTGGAGAGCGACGAGAATGGTTATCCAAAGTTTGTTGTTGGTGACGCTATGTCGATTGGTGAGAACTTCGATGCTGCAAAGTTCCAGGCTAACGACCTTGCAAAACTCGATATCGCAGGCAAAATTGCAACCGAGGTTACCGCTTTGATTGAGACCCAGATTGCCAATAAGCAGTTGGCTCCAAGCGAGGCGGCATCTATTGCCGAGACTGTTGGTGCAAGCAAAAACCTTATCTCGAAGCGTTTGGGCACTGTTGTTCCTTTGATGGAGTGCTACCGCGTTCTTCCTAACAAGAACACCGAGGTTCGCGTGATGATTGGTTACAGCCACAAGATGGCTATGAAGGCTGCCAAAGAGGTTATCCACGAGGAGTTGGAGAAGAAGGGTCAGAACCTTATGGACCAGCTCAACAAAGCAATGGGCTTCTAATCGTAGCAAATCTAACAAACATCTCAAAGCCTGCTTACCTCGTGGGGGCAGGCTTTGTTGCATAACACAGAAAGGAGCAAACTATGCGAAAATTCTTAATGCTCTCCGTTTTGCTTGCAACGTCGCTCTGTGCGGCTGCTCAAAACAGCGATGCAGAGGAGAGATATCGCCAAGCCGTAAAAGAGGCACTCGACTCGTATGCAAAGTTCCGCTCACAGTCAGAGTCTTCGTACCAAGAGTTTCGCCAGAAGGCTAATGCCGAGTATGCCACATTTTTGGGCAAGGCGTGGAAGAGTTTCGAGCTCTCTCCTGCACCCGTAAAGCCTACTCCCGACCCACCCGTTCAGCCATCGCTCCCACAAGAGGAGTTGGACGAGTTAGGTATGGAGGATAGCTCCGTTACCCAACCTCGACAAGAGGTTGTAAAGCCCGTGACAACACCTCGACAAGAGGCTGCCAAACCAGTGGTAACACCACAACAGAATGGTGCAAAAGCGGAGGTAAAACCATCGCCAAAACCTCAACCACAGGAGTTGAATTATGGCAAAGTTATGGAGCGTCCAACCGTTCAACCACAACCTCAACCAAAAGTTCCGATAACAGAGCCGAAAGTTTTAACCCATAAAAGTTTACAAATAGACTTTTTCGGCACGCAACAGTCGGTTAGAGTGGATGCAACGACACGCCATATCCACGTAAGCAACAGCGAGGAGTCGAGTGTTGTTGCGGCGTGGAAAGAGGCTTCGGATGGACGATACGACCTGTTGCTCAACGACTGTCTTAAACTCCGCAAAGAGTTGGCTTTGTGCGATTGGGGATACTATATGCTGCTGCGTGCCGTAACAAAGGTATGCTATGGCAACAGCAGCTCAAATGATGCCAAACTTTTGCAAGCCTATCTGCTTGTGCAGAGTGGTTACAAACTGCGACTGGCTCGTGCATCGGGCAGGTTATTCATTCTGCTCCCATCCGAGCAGACGGTCTATACACGCTATGTGACTATCGGCAACGAGCGTTTTTACTTTATGGACGACGATTTCGAAGGTGGCTCATTCTATGTTACAGAGGCTAAATTCGATGGCGAGCAGCACTTCTCGCTTATCATCACAGAGCATCCGAAACTCGGCAACCACAAAGAGGCGGGCAAGTCCTACAAGGCTCGACGTTTCGGCACCTCGTTGGAGTACAGCCCAAACAAAGACCTTATCAACTTCTACGACAGCTATCCTCACTGCGATTGGCAGATTTATGCCAACGCCAAGCTATCGGACGAGGCTAAATCGGCAATCTACCCCGCCCTACGTCAGGCTATTGCTGGAAAGACAGAGGCTCAATCGGCAAATATCCTAATCGACTTTGTGCAGACAGCTTTCGACTACAAGACCGATGGCGAACAGTTCGGTCGGGAGCGTTCGCTATTCTGCGAGGAGAGTTTCTACTATCCGTTCTGCGATTGCGAGGATAGAGCGATATTGTTCACCACACTCGTACGCGATTTGCTCGGTCTGAAAACGGCTCTGCTCTACTACCCTGGTCACTTGGCGGCAGCTGTTGAGTTTAACGAAAACGTATCGGGCGACTATCTCACCATCGAGGGACGTCGCTATACGGTATGCGACCCAACCTATATCGGTGCATCCATCGGTATGACAATGCCTACGATGAAGGAGAAGAAGGTGGAGGTGACGCTATTGTAAAAAATCGCTACTGCAAAAAGTTTTGGGGTTGTGTATTTCGACGATACACAACCCCTTTTTTGTGGGCATTTATCTCTATTTCGTGTCGGTTTTGTTTGATTTTTGATGTAAAGCTTAAAAATTAGATAAATTTTTATATCTTTGCCTCGGAATGTGTACGCTTTGAAGTATGATGCTCACGTATTATTGCATAACAACACTACTCATCATAGCCTATCTTTTAGGCTCTATTCCAAGTGCCGTATGGATTGGCAAACGCTATTATGGCGTTGATATCCGCGAGCACGGCAGCAAAAACGCAGGAACAACCAATATGCTGCGTGTGCTTGGTAAGCGTGCCGCCATACCTGTCTTTGCGGTCGATTTCATAAAGGGATTTGTCGCCGTAGCCATAATGTCATTACTGAAATACGACGATGCTATTTCGCCAATTTGGCTTATCAACTTGAAGATTATCGCTGTATTCGTAGCTGTTGCAGGTCACGTATTCCCAATCTTCGCACACTTCAAAGGCGGAAAGGGCGTGGCAACACTTATCGGAGCAATAACAGGTATTCAGCCAAATATCGCACTGTTCTGTTTTGTCGTTTGGCTTATGGTGCTGATGATGTCGCACTACGTTTCGTTAGCATCGATTGTCGCAGGCTGCTCGTTCCCGATTTTCGTAACGATATTTTCGGGTAGCATATATCGTCGCTATGGCGACACATCGGTTTCGTTCATCATCTTCTCTATTGTCGTTGCGGTGCTGCTCGTATGGACTCACCGCAAAAACATAGGCAGGTTGGCAAATGGAACAGAGTCCAAAACGTATATATGGAGGCCAAAATCAACCTCCGATGCAAATAGCAAGTAAAATTAACCAAATAATTACCACCAAATTTCTTTTTTATGATGGAACAAAATTTGATTAAACTGTACGAGAAATCATTTCGTGAAAATCGCGAAATGTCGGCAGTAACAGACTATTTCACAGGCGAGACCTATTCGTATTATGGTTTTGCCAAGCAGATTGCCCGCCTTCACATTCTTTTCGATGAAGCAGGCATTCAACGAGGCGACAAGATTGCTCTCGTAGGTCGCAACACCCCTCGCTGGTGTATTGCCTACATTGCGACTATCACCTATGGTGCTGTTCTCGTACCAATTATGCAGAACTTCACATCGGCAGATATCTCCCATATCGTAAATCACTCCGATAGCCGACTCCTCTTCTTGACCGACTCATATTGGGATGGCTTGGACGAGGAGGCCCTTCCACAGGTCGAGGCCGTATTCTCGCTTACGGACTACCACGTAATCTATGAGCGTGAGGGCGACAAGCTCACGAAGTTTATGAACAATATGACCGAGAACTATCGCAAACGCTACCCTAACGGATTTACGATTGACGATATTAAGTATCCCGATATTCCGAACGACAGTCTGATGATTATCAGCTACACATCGGGTACGACCGGCTACTCGAAAGGCGTGATGCTTACGGTAAACAACCTGACCGCAAACGTATGGTTTGCCATTACCAAAATCAATAAGACAACCAACAAGCTTTGGTTCTACAAAGGTCGTCGCACGCTCTCGTTCTTGCCTTTGGCTCACGCATTCGGCTGTGCATTCGACTTCCTTTCGCCTTTGGCAGCCGGTGTTCACATCAACCTCTTGGGCAAGATGCCTACACCGAAAGTATTGTTAGAGGCTCTGCAAAAGGTTAAGCCGCAAATCATCTGCTCGGTGCCGTTGGTATTGGACAAAATCTACCGCAAGCAGATTATGCCAATGCTCGAACAGGGTACATTGAGCATTGCGATGAAGGTGCCGTTGCTCAACGAGATTATCCGAGCAAAAATCAAACAGCGTCTGATGGATTCGTTCGGTGGCTGCTTGGAGATGTTTATCGTCGGCGGTGCTCCATTCAACAAAGATACCGAGTTGTTCTTACGTCAGATACACTTCCCTGTGATTGTCGGCTATGGTATGACCGAGTGTGCTCCACTTATCTGCGTAACTCCACAACCAGAGGAGTTTAAGGCGGGTTCGTGCGGTAAATATCTGTCGGAGTTCCTCGAATTGAAAATCGATTCGAACGATCCATACAACATTGCTGGCGAGATTCTTGTTAAGGGCGAGTGCGTGATGCAGGGATACTACAAGAATCAGAAAGATACCGAAGCTGTGCTCGAACCTGATGGTTGGATGCATACGGGCGATATGGGCGTTATCGACCCTGATGGCACGGTATATATCAAAGGTCGTTGCAAGACTATGATTTTGACCGATACGGGTCAGAATATCTACCCGGAGCAGATTGAGGACAAGCTCAACAACCTGCCACTCGTTTCGGAGTCGCTTGTTTTGGAGAACAATGGCAAACTCTATGGTTTGGTTGTGCCTGATTTCGAGTTGTGCGACCGCGAGAAAATCGACCGTCCAACACTCGAAAAGACAATGGAGGAGAACCTCAAATTGTTGAACGACCAAGTTGCAGCATACGAGCGTCTGGTATCGATTACAATCTACCCTCACGAGTTCGAAAAGACTCCAAAACGAAGCATTAAACGATTCTTGTACGACGTATCAAAACTCGGCATCGAATAATTACCACTATTTTTTATTTACCAAATTTATGACAACCCTTTGGTTTGTCAATAGTTAATACGACTATGTTACAACAAAACCTTATAAAGATGTACGAGCAGTCGTTCCGCGAGCACCGCGAGATGTCTGCTGTAACCGATTACTTCACAGGTGAAACGTACTCATACTACGGCTTTGCCAAAGAGATTGCCAAGTTACATATCCTATTCGACGAGGCGGGAATTAAACGTGGCGACAAAATCGCATTGGTAGGACGCAACACCCCACGTTGGTGTGCTGTCTATATCGCTACGATGACTTATGGTGCAGTTATTGTGCCTATTATGCAGAACTTCACATCGAGCGATATTGCCCACATTGTAAACCACTCCGAGAGCCGACTCCTCTTCTTGACCGACTCCTTCTGGGACGATTTGGAGGCCGACTCCCTCAAACAGGTCGAGGGTGTATTCTCGCTTACGGACTATCACGTTATATATGAGCGTCGCAACGGTACATTGACAAAGTGTATCGACAATATGACGGCAAACTACCGCAAACGCTACCCTCGTGGTTTTACGAGCGAAGATATCAAATACCCTGATGTTCCGAACGACCAACTGATTCTGCTCAACTACACATCGGGCACAACCGGCTACTCGAAGGGTGTAATGCTTACGGTAAACAACCTTACTGCCAACGTGGCATTTATTATGACCCTCAAATCGAAGCATAGCGATGTTCACTACTTCGCCAAGGGTCGTCGCACATTGGCATTCCTGCCATTGGCTCACGCATACGGCTGTACGGTCGATTTCCTCTCGCCTCTTGCGGTCGGCGGACACATTACGCTGCTCGGCAAGATGCCAACGCCAAAGGTGTTGGTCGAGGCTATGCAGAAGGTGCAGCCAAGCGTTATCAGCTCGGTGCCTCTCGTGCTCGAAAAGATCTACCGCAAGCAGATTTTGCCTCTGTTGGAGAAGGGAGCATTGAGCATCGCAATGAAGGTGCCGTTGCTCAACGAAGTGGTTCGTGCAAAGATTAAGAACAAGTTGCTCGCATCGTTTGGTGGCAACGTCGAACTCTTCATTATCGGTGGTGCTCCAATCAACCGCGAGACCGAGATGTTCCTCAAACAGATTCACTTCCCTCTGATTGTGGGTTACGGTATGACCGAGTGTGCTCCGCTTATCAGTGTAACAGCAGAGCCTTCGGAGTTTAAGCTCACATCGTGCGGAAAGTATCTGAAAGGTATGCTCGACGTTAAAATCGACTCTGCCGATCAACAACACATCCCTGGCGAGATTCTCGTAAAGGGAGAGTGTGTGATGATGGGTTACTACAAAAACGAGAAGGATACGACGGCTGTGCTCGACAAGGATGGCTGGCTCCACACGGGCGATATGGGAACTATGGACGAGGATGGTACCTTGTACATAAAGGGCCGTTGTAAGACTATGATTTTGACCGATACGGGTCAGAATATCTACCCGGAGCAGATTGAGGACAAGCTCAACAACCTGCCACTCGTTTCGGAGTCGCTTGTTTTGGAGAACAATGGCAAACTCTATGGTTTGGTTGTGCCCGATTGGGATTTGTGCGAGCGTGAGGGTATCAGCAAAGAGGCACTGAACAACATTATGAACGACAACCTCAAAACGTTGAATGAGCAGGTTGCCGCTTATGAGCGTCTCTACTCTATCACAATCTATCCTCACGAGTTCGAAAAGACTCCAAAACGAAGCATCAAGCGTTTCCTTTACGACGTTAAGAAACTCGGCATACAATAGTTTATATTTCGAATCAAACGACGGGGTTGTTCGACAATGCGGACAGCCCCGTTTTATAGAAGACAATGGATAGGCCAAAACCACTGACAAACATCTTGAAAGTCCGCAAGCAGATTATCGGCGAGAATCTCGTCTATTCGGTCGTATGGGCTGCCGTATATCTTATTCCGATTATGAACTCGACTCTGATGAGCGAGGAGCATATCAGCCTTACCAAAGTATTGATTGCGTGGATTAAGATTTCGCCCTATTTTGCACTCTTTCTAATCAACAACCAGATATTGATTCGCTTTTTGTTGATGAAGCATCGCCATATCTGGTATCTGCTCACGAGCTTCGTATTGCTTGGTACCACATTCGGTTGCATCGAGTGGTATGAGCAGTGGAGCATTGCACAAGCGGGTGGATATGCCGGCGAACACATCCTGCCGGGTCGTGCATCATTGACCGATTTGGCGTGGTATTGGAATATTATGCTCGGAATCTTTATGTTCGGTATGAATGTCGGCATCAAGATGCTCTACAAATCGATGCAGAACGACGAGGATAACGAGCGACGAGAACGACAAAATATTCAGGCGGAGATATACTATCTGAAATATCAGATTAACCCCCACTTCCTGATGAATACGCTCAACAACATTCACGCACTAATCGACATCGACCCCGATAGTGCCAAGCAGTTTTTGGTTGAGCTATCCAATATGATGCGTTATGTGGTCTATGAATCGAGTGCCGATGCCATACCGCTGCGACGCGACATACAATTTTTGGCAAACTATATCGAACTGATGCGAATCCGCTATTCGCAGGATATTGACATACAGCTGAACTATCCGAAGGATATACGTTCGTCGATAACCATTCCGCCTCTCGTGCTGATTGTTTTTGTCGAAAACGCCTTCAAGCACGGAGTAAGCCAACGCGTAAATTCGTTCATACATATCGACATCACAACCGACGAACGATGGATTGTTGCCCGCTTTGCCAACTCGGTATATGACAAAACCAACGGAAAACACAGTGCAGGTATCGGTTTGGAGAACGTACGCAAGCGTTTGGAGTTGATTTATGGTAACAACTTCACCATAAACATCGACGAATCCGACCCTAAACAGTATGTAATAACACTTAAAATACCTAATGACAATGTTAAGGTGTATAGCCATTGATGATGAGCCATTAGCCATACGTCAGATTAGAAACTACATAGAACGCAACGAGAATCTGTCGCTTGCCTCGACCTTTTCGAATGCCATTGATGCACAAGAGTGGCTATCGAGCAATCGTGTCGATTTGATTTTCGTCGATATCAATATGCCAGAGTTGAGCGGTGTCGATTTTGTTCGCTCGCTCGAAAATGGGCCTATGGTGATATTTACGACCGCCTACTCGGAGTATGCTGTCGAAGGTTTCCGTTTGGAGGCTATCGACTATCTGTTGAAGCCATTCAGCTACGGAGATTTCGAACACGCCGTAAAACGTGCTGCTTCACTCTTTGAGCTTATGCAGTTGAAAGAGAACAAGACCATTACCGAGCAGAGCGTCGATGAGGAGGAGGACGATGCAACATCAAACCGCGAGTTTATCTCGATACGTGCCGACCACAAGACTTCGCTCATTCGTTTGAGCAATATAGTATATATAGAGAGCGAGGGCGAATATGTGAGAATGTACCTATCGGACGACACAAAAATCGTCACACTGTTCCGCCTGAAAAATATGGAGAATTCGCTGCCAAGCAGCAACTTTATGCGTGTTCACCGCTCTTATATTGTCAATTTGGACTATATTACGGGCTACACCAAAGGTCGTGTATTCCTCGCGAACAACGAGTATGTCCCAATAGGCGAAAACTATAAAGAGGCCTTTATGGCTATTGCCAAAGAGCGTTTTTAGGGTTAAAACAGCTGCGGGAAATCGGTTAATTGATGATAGTCACTACCCTCTCGACAAAAGAGGTAGTGACTTTTTCCGTTTGTAAGGAGTATGTAGCGAGCCCCCACCACCGCATTATAACGAGAGGCCTGCTCAAAGACTTTTGCATCGATATTCACATCGGCAGCCTTGCACTCTACGAGCATCAGAGGCTTTGCATCTACGCCAACAACCACAACGTCGGCACGCTGTGACAGCCCATTTATATCGACCGGATACTCCTGCACGATGCTTACCGCCGGCACATTATGCTGATTTTGGAGATAGGCGATAAGGTGTTGTCGCACCCACTCCTCGGGCGTAAGCAGCAGATAACGACGGCGTAGCGAGTCCCATATATGCAACTCGTCACCCACGCGTTTTGCCCGCATACGAATAGGCGGAAAATTAAGTTTCGGCAGACCGTTCATCGCAAATTATAAAAAAGTTTGTACATTTGCAGTTGCAAAGATACGAAATTATGAAAACATTATCAATTATAGTTGCTGCGATTCTTCTCTTCGGAACAGCACACGCCGAGGAGAGCAGTGCAAAACTCTGCCACAGCGAAGCTCCTCGCACCTATTTTATGCCTCGCAATGCCAAGCACGAAGCCTTCTCGGCTACGCTTGCAGAGTGGAAATATGACCAGAGTGCGAGCCTCTATTCGAGCGATTTTGTAGTACCCGTTGCGTGGCTCAATCGACAAACCATAGTGCGATTTGTTATGACCTCTACGGCTGTAGAGGTGGCAGTCAACGGTAGTATCGTCGCCAAGAGTACTATGGGCGGCATCCCTTGCGAATACAACATCACCAAGCACGTCAAGGAGGGCCGCAACAGTATCTCTATTCGCAATATCGAGCATCCGAACGACCGCATCATCACCCACATCGCACGTCGTAGCCACAATCCGCAGGTCGAGATTATAAGCCAACCAACGCTGCGTGTGAGGGATATTATCTGCTCGACAAGCGTGAACGACAATGGCGAGGGTGTGACAGAATTTGCCATCCCCGTTAAGTGCGACGCCCTAAATCCGAAGTCGGCAAAGATTTCGTATAAACTGCATCTGGGCGATACGCTTATTATGGCTCGCGGAGCAAACGATATATCACTCGATATGATGCGTGAAGATACCATTCGTTTTGTTGCCCGCGTACCTCGTCGTGTAATGTGGAGCAACGCATCGCCACAGATGGTAACACTCGAAATCGAAAACCGTATCGATGGTCGCATTGTCGAACATATATCCAAACCTGTCGGCATTAGAGCGGCAATCATCGAACTCGGCGAGTTGTATATCAACCGCATTGCAACCAGGATGCGACTTGCCGACTATAACGGTACACAGAGTATCGACGCTTTGGTCAAATCACCTATCAACGGCATTGTTGTACCGCTGCCTTTGGCGACCGAAGAGTTGTTGAGCGAGTGTGACCGACGCGGTATTTACATCTTTGTCTGCACCCCTATCGACACTACAAAGTTTGGCGATGGCATCGAACGTGGCGGTAATCCTACGAACGATCCGACCTACCGAGAGGCTTTTGCGGAGGCTGTGCGACAAACGGTGCTTTCGACATCGCTCCATCCAAGCGTGATTGGTTATGTGGTGGCACGTGGCACTACAAACGGCATCAACATATACGATAGCTATCTGACGATGAAGAGTTTCCAGCCTACGCAGCCGGTTGTTTACGAGGGTGCAAATGGCGAATGGTGCAGCGATAAAATATCAATCAGATAAGCACTGATGAAGATTTTTTCAAAATTTTGTTGATTTTTTGAACAAAAAATTTGCTTGGGAGAAAAATAGTCACTATCTTTGCACTCGCAAAGGAAAGGGATATCCAATGCAAATGCCTCTTTAGCTCAGTTGGTAGAGCACGACACTCTTAATGTTGGGGTCCAGGGTTCGAGCCCCTGAGGGGGTACAGAAGAGAAGAACGAGAGTTCTTCTCTTTTTTTGTTGCATAATCATCATTATGGTATGGGATGGGGAGAGGCTGGGTACACCTTCTTGCAAGGAGGTTACCGATTGTTCAAAATCTGCATCAGCATCGTCTATTCGTGTAGGCTACCCTATTCGAAGATTGTTTTTGTTGGGTCGAAAATCGGGCTATTGATACCGAGGAAATTCAACACGGAGTGGAATACGTGATACTGCTCGGCCTCATCAATGGATTTCACCTGCATCGAATGGTCGTTATGCCAAACAATAAACGGAATATCTACCTGCTCGTCGGGTGCCATCGACATCGGCACACCGTGCATATACAATCCACTCTCGCCAAGCGATTCGCCGTGGTCCGACACATACAACATACAGACTCTGCGGTTTGGCACTCTCTTCAAAATCTCAATCAGCGAGTGCAGCAGATAGTCGGTATAGAGAATCGTATTGTCGTAAGCGTTTATCAATTCGGCGTGGTCAGCCTTCGACATCTCGACAGTTGTGCATACGGGGCGGAACTGTTCGAACTGCGGCGGGTACTTTTTGAAGTACGTAGGGCCGTGACTTGTACTCGTATGCAGCACAATGAACTGCTTATCCCTATCGCAAGCCAAAATCTCCTCTTCGAGTCCCGCAAGCAGTATCTCGTCATATTCGCTATTTACATCAGGATATAGCACTTTGAGTTGTTCGGCAGCCTTCTGATACTTCTCGATATGCACCGGAGGTTCACCCCAATTCGAGGTACGCCATACGACATCGACACCCGCACGATTGAGGTAGTTAGGCAAAATCTCATAGAGCTTCGATGTCGGTTTGTGGTCGAGTATAGCCTTCACGCCCGCAGTGGTATAGGTAGCAGCCGACCGTGCAGGCAAAACCGCCACGGAATCGGCCGAAAGCAGTGGGTTGGTCTGACGCTCATAGCCATACAAGGAGAAGTGGTCACGACGAGCCGACTCGCCAATAACCAACACACAAACATCTTTGCTGGTGGTCGATATGGTTGCATCGGGCAGCAAAATCTCCTTTTCGTTCAACTTCTTCTGGGCATTATAGAAGCGGATACTATTTACAATATACGACCACGGCATAAGCAGGCTACCTATCTGTGTCGCATTTTTATCAATCCACGTAAAATTAGGCATATTGGCAAGCACTACAACCAACGCCAAGCCGAGCGAAATTCCGATGTTTGCCATAGCACGCTTGAACGAGCCGTAACTTATCCGCTGCATCAGCACATACGCTGCCGGCAATACGCCCAAAAAGAGCAGATACACAACGGCTTGAAACGAGAAGTATGCCGACGCCTCTGAGTACTGCGTATTGAACACATTGCCCATCATCTTGTCGGTGATAAGCACCTCGTATGTGTTTATAAAATAGAGCGTTATGGCATTACCCACAAACAAGACCGCCAGCAGCCAACGTCCGACTACCCTACCCGCATACAATAGCAGATAGTAGATAAAGAAGTTGAGCACAAACATCACGACAGCCAATCCGCCACGAATAAGCAGACCGTTAAGGCTCCAATCGCTATTATCGAATACAACGCCGAAAAATGGTGCGTGATATGCGACGAGTGTGAATATGCTTAAAATCGAACATACGACCGTCAGAGATAGTGGTTTTTGCAGCAATTTCATCTTTTATCTTTTGAATAGACGATATAACAACGTGGCTATACCGATAAATAGTATAAGCAGCGTCAAATTAAACAATACGGTAAGCAGCACATCCACATCGTGTGCTCTCACAACAAGTGGCGAGTCCATCGTTGCAGCATCGTAGCGTGCAAACGGATTCGAGTATATCACCTCGCCCTCACTAAAATATGCCGTAAATCGAGCGTACGGGTCGTCGGCAGCCATCTCATAAGCAAGCGAGTCGGTATCGTACCCCACCATCAGCGTATTGTGATTTTGCCCTGTGACCTTGATGCTATCGGCAATCTGCGACAAAGTTATAAAAATTTTCGACTCCTCCTTACCGATATTTTTCACACTTGGCAATGTGCGGTTTTTGGCATACTTCACCTCCCAATCGCCATTGCCGTAGTTGGGCACACGCATCGAGTAGTAGCAACCATCGAGCAGCGTTCGCTTAATATCCGCATAGCGAGCCGACG
>JAZRCC010000270.1:0-3581 GCA_045635405.1 Alistipes sp. | reverse complement strand
TTGGCATTTGCGGGTAACGACCTTGTGAACTTTATCGGTGTGCCTATCGCAGGTTTCGACGCTTTCGGTTATGCACAGACCGCAGATGGTTTTGCCGAGTCGATGTTTATGACCCGCCTCGCCGAGCCAGAGACAGCAAATATATGGTATATTATCGCTGCGGGTCTGATTATGGTCGTTACGTTGTGGACTTCGTCGAAGGCTATGCACGTCAGCGAGACCGAGATTTCGCTCTCGGCACAGGGCGACGATTTGCAGCCTAACTACTCGTCGTCGATGCTTTCGCGTTCGCTTGTTCGTGGTACGCTCAACGTGGTACGCCTCTTCGACCGTGTGGCTTCGGATCGTGTGAAGAACTTTATCGCCAAGCGTTTCGAGTGGGCGGATATCGAGCATAGTGGTGCTCCATACGATATGATTCGTGCTACGGTAAACCTCACTACGGCATCGTTGCTTATTGCGTTGGCAACGTCGTTGAAGTTGCCACTCTCGACAACGTATGTCTGCTTTATGGTCGCTATGGGTTCGTCGTTGGCTGACCGTGCGTGGGGTCGTGAGAGTGCCGTATATCGTATCACGGGCGTTGTAACGGTGATTACGGGTTGGTTCGTAACCGCTATCGGTGGCTTCCTCATCGCACTCGTCGTGGGTCTGTTGCTGATGTGGGGTGGTTGGATTGCATTCGGCATCCTCTCGGCATTGTGTATCTATATGCTTGTGCATAGCAACATCGCTGCTGCCCGCAAGAGCCGTCAGAAGAAGGAGGATGCAGAGTCGGGCAAGGAGAGCCTCTCGCTGTCGGACGACAACGAAAACCTCGCATCGGTAATCGAGCTCGTAAGTTCGAATATCAAGAATACAACCCGCATCTACAACCGTGCGACTATCGCCCTGATGACCGAGAACCGCAAGGCTCTGCGTGAGTTGGGCAACGAGTCGGCAGCGATGTACGAGCGTATCCACAACCTCAAATACTCTATCGCCTCGACCCTGCGTCGTACGTACGATAGCGATTTGAACCTCTCGTTGTACTATGTTCAGGTGGTCGATTATCTCAACGAGATGACCAAGTCGTTGATGCACATTACACGTCAGTCGTTCGAGCATATCGACAACAACCACGAGGGTCTGACCCGCATACAGACCGACGACTTGATGAACGTGAACAACGATGTTGACCAAATCTACTCACGCATCCTGTATATGCTGTCGAGTGGCGATTATAGCGAGATTGACCACGTTCTCGATTTGCGTGACCAGCTCTTCACTCGCATTGCCGACCTGACGAAGGAGGAGTTGGGACGTATCAATGCCGGCGAGTCGAATGCCAAGTCGGGAATGTTGTATCTCAACATTATGTCGGAGACCAAGAGTATGATTTTGCAGTCGCGAAACCTGCTCAAATCGCAACGCTACTATATGGAGCAGCGTGGTTTGCCGATGCGTCGTCCGGTGGCTCGCATCTAACGCTCGGCTTCCGAAAACAGAAAAGCGAAGGGTTGTTCTGCAAAAGTGCAACCCTTTTTTGTGATTATTGACTAAAATTTGCTAACTTGCAGAGGATTTGTGCAACAGTAGGCACAAAATATCAGTGAAAACGAATAAACTACTAACGATATGACAAAGATTTCGAGACGACTGTTTCTGAAAAAGGCGGTGGCAGGATTGGCCGTTATGGCGGTCTCGCCAACGCTGCTTACGGCGTGCGATGAGGCTGATGCACAGAGTCGCAAAATACGCAAACTCGCTCCACTTGCGGGCAAATACGACGTTGTTGTTGTGGGTGGTGGCCCTGCGGGTTTCATTGCGGCGATTGCTGCGGCACGTCAGGGAGCCAAGACCGCAATCATCGAGCGTTACGGCTTCTTTGGCGGTATGGCGACCATTGGCTATGTCGCTCCGATAAGTGTCTTTGCCCTCAAAAACGAGTTGGTTATCGGCGGTATTCCGTGGGAGTTTGTCAAGCGTTTGGAGTCGATGGGCGGTGCATTTATCGAGTGGCCGAAGGCTAATATCGACTTCGACATCGAACTCTACAAACTCTGCTGCCAGCGAATGATTTTGGAGGCGGGTGTCGATATCTACACCCACTCGGCGATGGTCGGTTGCGAGATGGATGGCAAGCGTATCGAGAGCGTGATTATCGAGAATAAGAATGGTTTGGAGACACTCGAATCGAAGGTCTTTATCGATTGTACGGGCGATGGCGACTTGGCTCATATGGCGGATGTGCCGATGCAGCCTAATGCGGATGGCGAGTTGCAGCCGTCGTCGTTCTGCTTTATCCTCTCGGGTGTCGATACCGATAGCGAACTGCTCAACAGGTGTATGTACCACAACGGCATCAACGGCCCAAGCCAGTGTCGCCCTGTCCGTGAGAAGTTGCTTGCGATGAAGGCGGCGGGTGTCGATTTGCCCGACTTCGGTGGCCCGTGGTTCAACAACGTGATGCATAAGGGTAGCGTGGCGGTGAATATCACACGTCGTGCAGCCGATTCGACCGACAATCGTAATTTCAGTGCCGTGGAGTGCCAACTGCGTGAGGATATCTTCACCTTTACGAAGGTGTTGAAGGAGAATTTCGTGGAGTTCCGAGATTGCTACGTCGCCTCGACCGCACCACAGGCGGGTATCCGTGAGTCGCGACGTATTTTGGGCGTGCATACCGTTACGGCAGAGGAGTATGTCAATGCATTCCGCTACGAGGATAGCATCTCGCGAGGCATCCACCCGATTGATATCCACGCCAGCAAGGGTACACACCAGACCCGCATCGACCTTACCAAGCCGGCATACGTTCCCTATCGGGCGTTGATTGCTCCGGAGTATCCCAACCTGCTTGTTGCGGGACGTTGTATCTCGACCGACCGCCAGGCTCTCGCATCGTTGCGTGTGATGGCGAGCTGTATGGGTACGGGCCAGGCGGCAGGTGCTGCTGCGGCACAGAGCGTTGCAAAGGGGTGTGCGGTGCAGGATATCGACACTGCGGCACTCGTGACAACCCTCAAAGAGTGGGGTGCAGTGTTGTAGGGCATCGGCTTTGCTGCAAAGCAGCAACGGCTTGTGGCTTTGCCACAAAGCCGATAGAGTCAATTAAAGTCAATTAAGGTCTTGTAAAGTCGAGTAAGGTGTTTTTTCGCTTTGGTCGCTTGTCGCCTGTGGTCGCCCTCCCTAACCTCCCTAAATTCCCTAAACTCCTTAATCTCCCTATCACGGCGCAAAAAAAAGCAACCTCCTTACGAAGGTTGCTCTTTTGTTGTTGGTAGTAGTGCCTACTAATAGTTCTCGGCCTTGATTTCGAAGTATGCCTTTGGATGAGCACATACAGGACAAGCCTCCGGAGCCTGCTTGCCAATAACGATATGGCCGCAGTTCGAGCACTGCCAGATTGCGTCGCCCTCACGCGAGAATACCAAGCCACCCTCTACGTTTGCAAGGAGTTTCAAGTAACGCTCCTCGTGCTCCTTCTCAATCTTTGCTACACCGTCGAAGAGGCGTGCAATATGCTCGAAGCCCTCCTCGCGAGCCTCCTTTGCGAAGGTTGCATACATATCGGTCCACTCGTAGTTCTCGCCCTCTGC
>JAZRCC010000269.1:0-3725 GCA_045635405.1 Alistipes sp. | reverse complement strand
TGCTCCGCTTAACGCCTCTCCCTTCTGCTCGCCGCAGGGCACTGCCATATCACTGCACAAGAAGTTGTTACACAATCTTTTGTCTTCATCGCATCTCTCTGCAAATAAATTTGCGAAGAGACAATAAAAACAAAAGGTGTTGAATAATCAACACCTTCTTGCTTGTTCTATGGGGTGGAAGATGGGATTCGAACCCACGACCTTCGGAACCACAATCCGTCACTCTAACCGACTGAGCTACATCCACCATTTGATTCGTATCCGAATCGGTCTGCAAATGTAATACACTTTTTATTCTCTACCAAATTTATCCCCTAAAATTTTAGAAAAATCGACAATAATCGGGGAATTTTACTCCTAAAGGGGTGTTTATTGAGGCTTTGCTCGATTTTATACAGCAAAACTTCCCTATTGCTTCGAGTGCCGAGCAAAAAAATTGGCAATCAATGGCAGCTCATCCTCTGTAAAGCGATGTCCGCCGTGATGGATATATGTCTCGACGTCGTTTCCCTCTGCCGATGGATAGCGAACAACACCTCCGCTCATACGCTGTGCTTTGTCGCATCCGTTCCGTATAACGGCTCGGTCTATACATTTGCGGATATTGCGTATCGGCACAATCTCATCCGCTTCGCCTCCAATGAAAAATACGGGTTTTGCAATCTGTCGTTCAACAAGCTCGCCCAGAGGGTTAGCACCCGATGCCGATGGTGCAAATGCAGCGAAAATATCGCCCCTCAAAGCCCATAAGGCGTGGGTGAATCCCGCACCATTGGAGTGCCCCATAGCGTATATTCGGTTGGTGTCAATACGATATTCTGCACAAACTTTGTGGAGGAGGGCATCAAAAAACGGGATATCCCTGCTTTCTTGCTCGGTAGTTGGTAATTCCCAGCCATAACCTTTGAATATGGCACCTTCGCCCCACAATCCCTGTGGATATACAACGACTGCATCTGGCATATATTTATGTATTGCCATTCGCTTCATTGCACCCTCCATAGTACCTGTGCGTCCGTGAAATACAAAGACAAGCGGCTTCGATATGCTATCTTTGTCGGTAGGGTACACGACCAATGCCTGCCGATGAACTCCATCAACCTCCAATTCGATGGTTTGCACAGCAGTTTGAGCCAAAATTATCTGGCAAAACGCAATCGGCAGAGCGAGTAATAGCAACAACCTCTTCATAACCCGATATGTGATTGCAGCATCAAGATACGGCAATCAATACCAAAATCTGTGCAGCAAAGATTCGCAAGAACATCGTCAGCGGATAGACCGTAGCGTATGCCACTGCAGCACGGTCGATTGACGAGAGTGAGTTTGCGTATGCAAGTGCCGGTGGGTCGGTCATACCGCCCGACAAAACGCCCATAATCGAGAAGTAGTCGAGTCGCATAAAACGACGAGCCACCAGGCCGACAATAAGCAACGGCACAACGGTAATAATCAAACCGTAGAGTATCCACCAATAACCGCCGCCCGACAGAGCCTTAACAAAGCCCTCGCCGGCACCCAAGCCGACCGAAGCCAAGAAGAGCGAGATGCCGATTTCGCGAAGCATCATATTTGCCGAGTTGGTAGTAAACGTAACGAGCTTGAACTTCGGACCGTAGCGTGCCACCAAAATAGCGACAATCAGTGGGCCTCCTGCCAAACCGAGCTTTACGGGTTGCGGAATGCCCGGCATAAGGATAGGAATCGAGCCCAACAACACGCCGAGGAATATACCTATAAATATAGGTAACAGATTTGGGTGGTCCAAACGACGCACCGAGTTACCCAAAATTGCAGCCACCTGGTCGAGGTCCTCCTTGCGACCTACCGTAACGACCACGTCGCCCATTTGGAGTCGCAGACCATAAGTAGCAACGAGCTCGACACCCGCACGCACCACTCTGGTGATTGTCACATTGTAGGTCGTACGCAGATGCAACTCGCCGATATGTTTGCCATTGAGCGACGATTTCGTAACCACGATACGACGCTTTTCGAGGTGTGCTTCGCCTCCCTGTTTCCACACCTTCTCGTCCATCTTTATCTGCTCACCAATCAGCGATTGTACCAACATAACGTCGGGTGAGCCGATGACAACTCGCAGAATATCGCCCTGTTCCAATGTGGTAGAGCCCGACACTATCTCCTGCTCGCCGTTGCGAATCATTCGCGATACGACAAACTCGCGCTGTGTGATATTGACGATATCTTCGATGCTCTTGCCGACTACACCTTGGTTGACAACCTTCAAGTCGAGTGTTATTGTGCGAGGGCCGTGGTCTTGTTGCAGTGCCAACTTCTCTTTATCGATTCGTATGCGGAAGAGAAAACGAATAAATACCATCGACAAGATAATGCCGATAACACCCAGCGGGTATGCAATTGCATAAGCCGATGCCGACAGATTGTTCGCCTGGGCTGCTGCTGTGGCATCGGTCACGATATCCGATATCGTCTGTTGAGCAGCACCAAGTCCGGGGGTGTTGGTAACGGCTCCCGACATTACGCCGACCATCGTAGTGAGCTCTTCACCCGTGACGCAGTGTATGACGTAGCACGTTATGCAACCCAAAACGACGATGGTTGTTGCGAGTATATTGAGGTGTATGCCGCCCTCTTTGAGCGACGAGAAGAATGCGGGTCCGACTTGTAAACCGATAGAATATACAAACAAAATCAGACCAAACTCCTTGACGAAGGTGCAGGTTTTTGGGTCGATAACCATTCCGAAGTGCGACAGAACAATGCCGACGAATAGCACCCAAGTGATTCCAAGCGATATTGAGCCAATCTTGATACGACCCAATACCAAACCAATAGCGATAGTCAGACCCAAAATCAAAACCGAGTGGGCTACACTATCACCAAAAAGTAAGTCGGTAAACCAATCCATTTTTTTATATTCGATTGAGTGTTTTGCAAAACTAAACGCTATGCCAAACACGTAATCGTATTTGGCATAGCATTGTGTCCATTATTGAATGTTTAGTCGATGATATCGAAGCCTGTGTATGGAATCAATACCTCTGGGATGCGGATACCCTCCGGAGTCTGGTTGTTCTCCAACAACGCAGCCACGATGCGAGGCAGTGCCAACGACGAGCCGTTGAGCGTGTGAGCCAACTGTGTCTTCTTGTTGGCGTCGCGGTAACGCAACTTCAAGCGGTTAGCCTGGAACGACTCGAAGTTCGAAACCGACGAAACCTCCAACCAACGCTGTTGAGCCTCCGAATATACCTCGAAGTCGTACGTAAGAGCCGATGTGAACGACATATCGCCACCACACAGACGCAAAATGCGGTATGGCAGACCCAATGAACGCACCAAAGCCTCGACGTGGGCAACCATTCCGTCCAACGCCTCGTACGAATTTTCAGGGAGTGCCAACTGTACGATTTCGACCTTGTCGAATTGGTGCAGACGGTTCAAACCGCGAACATCCTTACCATACGAGCCGGCCTCACGACGGAAACAAGGGGTGTAGGCTGTCAATTTCACAGGGAACTCCTTCTCGTCGAGAATCACGTCGCGGTAGATATTCGTAACAGGGACCTCTGCTGTAGGTACAAGGTAGAAGTTGTCGGCCGTAGCGTGGTACATCTGACCCTCTTTGTCAGGCAACTGACCCGTGCCGAAACCCGAAGCCTCATTCACCATTACAGGTGGCTCAATCTCGCGATAGCCTGCTGCGGTATTGAAGTCGAGGAAGTAGTTAATCAAGGCAC
>JAZRCC010000268.1:0-4694 GCA_045635405.1 Alistipes sp. | reverse complement strand
GGCACCCTCTTTATGGATGAGATTGGCGATATGTCGGCAGCCGCACAAGCGAAGGTTTTGAGGGCGTTGCAGGAGCGGAAAATTTCGAGAGTCGGCTCCGACCGCGATATCGAGGTCGATGTCCGCATCGTTGCCGCAACCAACAAAAACCTCCGCGAGGAGATTGCCGCAGGGCGTTTCCGCGAGGACCTCTACCACCGTTTGAGCGTAATCATCATCAGCGTGCCACCCCTCCGAGAGCGACGTAGCGATATCCCACTGCTCGCCAAGCACTTTATCGAGCAGATTGCCTCCGCCGAGGGCGTGACGCCCAAGCCCATCGAGGAGAGTGCCCTCGACCGACTGACTACGCTGGATTGGAGTGGCAACGTCCGCGAACTGCGAAACGTCATCGAACGACTGATGGTGTTGAGCGACGACACGATTACACTCAACGATGTTGAGCAGTATTGCCTGTGATGCGAGAGAGGGGGGGGGTGCCACAGCGGCTTTTCAGCGGCTCTGCCGATGCGGCGATAGCCGACCGCCCCTAACGCCCCTAACACCCCCTTTACCGCATTGCGAAAAATTTTCTGCCCACAGTTTTGCTATTGCAATTTTATTCACTACCTTTGCCATATTATGGCAAGAGATTTCCGCACACACCCAAAGTTTTTCGGAGCAGCACTCCTTATCGCACTGCTCTGCACCGCCATATTTACGGTCGAGGCTGAGGCCCTATCGCACGCACGAAGTGCCACATTATTGGGTGCCGACACTCTCGTATCGATGCAGAGCATCGAGGTAAGTGCAATCAAGCATAGCGACTCTACGTCAGAGGCGGCATCGACCACCTCGCTCAACGCAAAAGAGATTGAGCAGCGGGCAATCTATGGTGTGAAGGATGCTCTGTCACACGCCCCCAACCTCTTTATGCCCAACTACGGCTCACGAATGACCTCGTCGATATATGTGCGTGGTATGGGTACCCGCATCGAGCAGCCTGTTGTGGGTCTGAATATCGATAATATGCCCGTTGCCGACAAGAATATGTACGACGTGTTGCTGCCCGATATCGAGCGAATCGAAATCATCCGAGGCCCGCAATCGACCCTCTATGGTCGCAACACTATGGGCGGCGTGATAAATATCTATACCACCTCGCCGCTGCAATATCAGGGTGTCCGCATAGCGGGTGAGTATGGCTCTCGCAACGAATATCGCATCGCTCTGTCGGCATACAACCGCTTTGGCAACCATCTCGGTCTGTCGATTTCGACCCAATTTTCGCATAGCGACGGGCACTTCCGCAATGCGTACAACGACCGTTTGTGCGACCACGAGAAGAGTGGCGATGTCCGCATAAAGTTCCAATATCGTCGCAGTGCATTGAGTATCGACAACGTAGCGTGGCTCTCGACCGTAAAGCAGGGAGGCTATCCCTACGCCTATATGGGGTCGCTCACAGCCAACACAGAACCATATCCCGACCTCATCGGTAAGGTGTGCTACAACGACGAGTCGTCGTACCGCCGCGTGGGTATCAACGACTGTCTGACCATCCGCTACGATTGGCAGCAAATGTCGTTGGCATCGACCACAAGTTATCAATATCTGGACGACAAGATGGTGCTCGACCAAGATTTTCTGCCGCTTTCGATATTTACGCTCGAACAGGCGAAGCGTCAGCACGACGTCACCGAGGAGTTGATACTCCGCTCACGCACGTCGTCACGCTATCAGTGGCTTGTCGGGGCGATGTTCTTCTTCAAAAATCAGCAGATGTCGGCACCCGTAGAGTTTCTCAAAGAGGGCATCAACCGACTGATTCTCGACAACGTAAATCAATATAGCGGCTACGACGGCACCTACCATTGGGGTCGCAAGGATGGCTCGCTCGGCGATACGTTGTGGTTGGGCAGCGACTTTACGACCAACACTTTCGGTGCGGCACTCTACCACCAATCGTCGTACCGACTCAACCGCTGGCTCTTTACGTTGGGTCTGCGTTTCGACTACGAGGGTGTGCAGATGCGTTATCGCAACAGTGCCGACTACTACTACACCGCCTTCCCGAACGACAGCAGCAAGAATACGAACGAGGTGCATCAGACCATCAACGACAGCGATATTCTCTCGCAAACCTTCTTCGAGGTGCTGCCAAAGCTATCGGTAGCGGTCGAGTTGGGCAAGCAACGCCAGCACAAGCTCTACCTCTCCGCATCGAAGGGTTACAAGGCGGGAGGCTTCAACACGCAGATGTTCTCGGAGGTGTTGCAACGCCGCATACAGGACCAGATGGGTATGGCTGCCGACCTCGATGTCGAGAAGATTATAAAGTATAAGCCCGAGGAGAGTTGGAACGTAGAGGCGGGTGGACATTTTGAGAGCCGTGATGCACAATTTTCCACCGATATTACGTTATTCTGGATAGAGTGTTTCGACCAGCAGCTGACCGTATTCCCTGCCGGCACCACTACGGGACGAATGATGACCAATGCGGGACGCTCACGCAGCGTAGGTATAGAGGCAGCCGTGAAGTGGCAACCCCACAAAAACGTAGCCATCGCCGCATCGTATGGCTTTACCGATGCACGTTTTCGCCGCTTCGTAAGTGGCAAGAACGACTATCGCGGAAAGTTTGTACCATACGCACCGCAGCACACCCTCACCGCACGGTTGAACTACCGCATACCGCTCCGCTCCGAGTGGTTGGATTCGGTGGAGTTGGGCGTGTCGCTCAACGGTGCAGGCCGCATATATTGGAACGAACGCAACGACTTCTCGCAGCCGTTCTACGCTCTGGTCAACGCCTCGGCACGACTCAACGGAGCAAATTGGGCGGTGGAGATATGGGCTCGAAATGTGACAGATGCTCGCTACGACACCTTCTATTTCGAGTCGATGAGCAACCGTTTTTTGCAACGCGGACGACCTCTGACCGTAGGCATAAGAGCCTCGATTGAGTTGTTCGCCAACCGAAGTAATTAAGAGTAAATTATTGATAATTAAAAATTTTTGAAACGTATGAAAAAGATTTTTTTGTTTGCAGCCTTGCTCTTTTCGGCCGTAAGCTGTATGAAAAACGATGGCCCTAATCAGACTTGGGAGCGTACGCTCGATGCCGTTGCCACAACGGTAAACACCTCGTCCAACACCAAGTTCCAAGACCAAATCGAGGTTACGGTTATCCAGAACAACGTAACAAAGAGTTCGTTGTCGTTCGAGTTGAAGGGTATTCAGTTCGTTCAGATGATGCCTTCGGTAAACTTTATGTTGAAGGATGTTCCATTCAAACTCTACGACCACAAGGGCGACGACACCGACCCTATCAAAGGCTCGTGGGTATTCAACGAGGCACAAATTATCCCACAAGTAGGCGGTGTTGACCGCAACGACTATACGTTGCACAACGTGAAGGGCAACTTCTCCGACGCGGGTCTGAAATTGGAGTTCGACGTACACATTATGAATGCTGTATTCCACGCAACAATCGACACATCGGTCGAACTCGAAGAGGAGGGCAAGTAGTATGCGTAGCGAGTATATTCCATACGTCGATAAGCTGATTGAGTTGGCTATCGAGGAGGATTTGGGCGATGGCGACCACACCTCATTGTGTTGTATCCCAGCGACCGAACGTGGCCGTATGCGTCTGCTCTGCAAAGAGGAGGGCATTATCGCCGGTATCGAGGTTGCCGAGCGTATCTTGAACCGCCTCGACGAGTCGGTACAAATCGAGAAGATTCTTGCGGATGGTGACCGTGTAAAGCCGGGCGACGTAGCATTCTATGTCGAGGGTCGTCTGCAATCGTTGTTGCAGGCAGAGCGTATTCTGCTCAATGTTATGCAGCGAATGAGTGGCGTGGCAACCCAGACCGCAATCTATGCCGACCGCATTGCCGACCTCCACACCAAAGTCCTCGACACCCGCAAAACGACTCCGGGTATGCGAGTATTGGACAAGATGGCGGTAAAGATTGGCGGTGGCGAAAATCACCGTATCGGCCTCTTCGATATGATTCTGCTCAAAGATAACCACATCGACTTTGCCGGTGGTGTGCGTCAGGCTGTTAGCGGAGCGAAGCAATATCTCGCCGAGCGTAACAAGAACATCCCTATCGAGTGCGAGGTGCGTACGCTCGAAGATATCGACGAGGTATTTGCTGCGGGAGGTTGCGACCGTATTATGTTCGACAACTTCTCGGTTGAGCAGACACGTCTGGCTGTCGAGAAGGTGGCTGGTCGTTGCCAAACCGAGTCGAGTGGCGGCATTACGCTCGACACACTGCGTGACTATGCTGCTACGGGTGTCGATTTCATCTCGGTTGGTGCTTTGACCCACCAAATCAAGTCGCTCGATATGTCGCTCAAAGCGTGCGAGTAGCAAGAGCATAACTGATAAAACAACTGTTGGAAGATGAGTCGCCTGAACGAGTCACAACTCCCCTATCCGTTGTGGAACGCCTACCGCATAGTGCTGTTGTATGCACCATTTATGGTGTGCCGCATCATCTTCACACTCTACAACCTCTCGGCATTTGGCGAGTTTGAGTGGGGCGAGATATGGGATTTGGCGGTCGGAGGTCTGCGTTTCGATACGATATCGATAGCCTATGCGTTCAGCCTATGGGCATTAATGGCGTTTCTCCCGCTGAAAATTCGCTCGGCGGGGTGGTATCGCAACGCAATGTTTGGCTGCTATATGGTCGTTG